>DATMJR010000001.1:0-3143 GCA_035553775.1 Miltoncostaeaceae bacterium
CGTGGCGCCCGTCGCCCCCCGACGCCGCCGGGGCTACGGGGTGGCCCCCGCGTCGGGGGCCGGGTTCGGCGGCTCGCCGTGGCCGTAGGGGCGGGACGCCGCGGGGTGGCGGGCCAGGACGTCGGCGACCGCCCGCTCCTCGTCCGGCGACAGCGGCGGGCCGGCGAGCGCGGCGTTGGCCCGGGCCTGCCGCGCGTCGCGCGCGCCGACGATGGCGGAGGTCACCTCCGGGCGCCGCAGCACCCACATCACGGCCAGCTCGGCCACGCCGCCGCGCCGCCCCGACTCCGCCGCGATCGCCTGCAGCTCCCGCACGACGGCCACGCGCTCCGGCCAGGCGTCGTCGGTGAAGAACTCGCTGGTGGCGCGCCAGTCGCCGGGGGCGAAGGTGGTGGACTCGTCCATCTTGCCGGTGAAGAGGCCGTGCGCCAGCGGGCCGTAGGCGATCACGCCCACGTCGTGGTCCGCGCACCACGGCAGCTCCGCCTGCTCGATGTCGCGCCGGAGCATGTGGTAACCGGGCTGGTAGGAGTGGATCGCGCCCACGCCCGCGGTGCCCTCCAGATCGGCGAGGTGGTAGTTGGACACGCCGATCCAGCCGATCTTGCCCTCGTCGCGCAGCTCGAGCAGCGTGCCGATGGTGTCCTCCGGCGGCACGCCGGTCACCGGCCAGTGCACCTGGTAGAGGTCCACCCGGTCGCGGGCGAGCGCCCGCAGGCTGCGCTCCAGCGCGTCGCGCAGGTAGGCCCCCGACGCCTCCCGCCAGATTCGCAGGCCCCCGTCGGCGGTGCTCCAGGCGACCCCGCCCTTGGTGGCGACCACCACCTCCTCACCCCGGTCCGCGAGCGCGCGGGCCACGATGCGCTCCGCCCGCCCCTGCCCGTAGATGTCCGCGGTGTCGATCCAGTTGACGCCCGCATCGATCGACGCGTGCACCGCGGCGAGGGAGTCCTCGTCCTCGGCGCCACCCCATCGCCCGCCGAAGACCCACGTCCCCAGCCCGATCACCGAGAGCTCCAGGTCGGTCGCCCCGAGCCGCCGCCGCTCCATGCCATCCCCCTCGCCGGTGCGGCGATCCTACGCGGCCCGCGTGGCCGCGGCGGGCGTCAGAGCCCGAGGTGGGCGACGAAGAGCGCCGCGAGGGGCCCGGTGGGCCGCGGCCGCGGCACCCCGTCGATCTCGACGTCGACGACCTCGTCGTAGAAGGCGACCAGCCCCGCCAGGCGCTCCATCCCGGGGAGCGGGTCCGGGTAGCTCCAGGCGATGTCGCGCGGGCCGACGCCGGGCAGGTCGACCGACCAGTACCGGGCCTCGCCCTTGTAGGCGCAGAGGGTGCGGCGCGTGCTCGGCACCAGGTCGGCGGTGACGTCCTCGCGCGGCAGGTACCGGCGCGGCGCCAGGCCGGTCTCGACGACCACCACGGCGCGCGACGACGCCGCGAGGGGCATCCCGTCCCGGGAGACTCCCACCGGTCGGGAGCTCGGGAGGACGTCGACGCGGTGGTAGGGGTCGCGGGGGTGCCCGACGACGGGGACGTCCTCCTCGTACCACGCGTCGAACGCGGCGAAGTCGAGGACGACGTGGCCCGCCAGCGCGGGGTCGTCCGGCCGGAACGCCGCGGCCGTCAGGACGCCGTGGGCGGTGCGGACGTCCAGCGCACGACCGGAGCCCGCGCGCACGGTGAAGGGGTGCCCCGGGTCGAGCACGGGCGGCAGCGGCGCATCCGGCGCGGGCTCGGCCGAGGGCACGAGCCGGGCGTGCACGTCCTCGGCCGGCACGGCGTACGTCGGCACGACCCGGCGCGGCTCCCACACCAGCATCGCGCGGCCGCTGTCGACGACGGTCTCACCCCCGAGCGTCGCGCGCAGGCGGACGGCCAGGGGAGCGAAGCGCAACTCGCCGAGCGCGTCCCACAGGATCTCGGACATCACCCGGGCCATGCGGCGACCCTCCCACACCCGGCCCGGCGCCGTACAGCGGCCGCCTACCGCGGCGTCAGCGCGAGCAGCAGCCCGCCGTCCTCGTCGTAGGCGGGGAAGAAGTCGGCGGTCGCGGCGCGGTCCTCCCGCACCCCCGAGGGGCGGAAGGTGCAGTCGACACCGAGCTGGCGCACGCCCCACTCCAGGGAGGTCGCCGCCGGGTCGCCGTTCGGGAAGTTGTCGAGCCCCAGGCGGTCGACCACCTCGTGGCCGATGAGGTCCGCCTCGCGGTATCCCGTGACCGCGGTCGCCGAGTGCCCCGCCGCGATGATGCGCCGGTTCCGGTCGCAGACGATGAGGGCCGTGTTCGGCGCCGCGTAGTAGTCCTCGAGCAGCTCGAAGAGGAAGCCGAAGCCGCACCTGCTGCAGCCGCGTGGCTGGTGTGCCATGTGGCGGTCGGCGGATCGCTCGCGCCGGGCGCAGTTGGGGCAGATGAACACCGGCATCGCCGGCGGAGTGTAGCGGCGCCCCCCGGCGCCCCGGACGGTGCGGGCCCGCCCGGACCCCGGGCGCGCCTCGTCCGGGGCAGAGCCTCGACCGGGCGTCAAGACGGCCCCGCCGGACGCCGATGACGGGCGTGCAGCACGAGCTGCACCACCACAGATCCAACGGAGTGGAATCTGTCTCTCCTGGGCCTCCTGCGCCCGGGGGCCCGGCACGGATCGCCGAGCGTCGTCGCCCTCGCGTGCGTTCTCATCGCCGTCCTGGCGACCTCGTCCGCCCGCGCCGAGGTGAGCCCCGCGCTCGCCGCGCGCCTGGCCCAGACGCCGGCCGACGCCGGCATCCCGGTGCTCGTGACGCTGCGCGCGCAGGTCGACGGCGCCGAGTACGCCGGCCGCCGTGCGGCGCTGGTGACCGCGCTGCGCCGCACGGCCGCGCGGACCCAGCCGGACGTGCTGGCGCAGGTCGACGGCCCGGTGCGCCGCTTCTGGATCGTCAACGGCTTCGCCCTGCGCGCGACGCCCGCCGAGGTGGGCGTGCTCGCCGCGGACCCCGAGGTGGCCACGATCGAGCTCGACCGGCCCGTGCGCGTGGCGGAGGCCCGCACCGCCAACGTGCTGCGCCCGTTCCCGGACGCGGGCGAGGGGGGCTGGGGGCTGCGGGCCGCGGGGGTCCGCCGCGCATGGCAGCGCTTCGGCGTGACGGGACGGGACGTGCGGGTGG
>DATMJR010000002.1:0-5102 GCA_035553775.1 Miltoncostaeaceae bacterium
CCCCGGCCCCCGCCGCCCCGGCGGAGACGCCGGACCCCGCCGGCCACGGCTCCGGCGGGGGGCACGGGGGGATGGACATGGGCGGCACGGCCGCCCCGGCGGCGGGCGGCAAGGACACGACCCCCGCGGCCCGGACGGTCCCGTACGGCACCAAGCCCCTCCCCTACACCATGGACGGCGGCGTCAAGGTGTTCCGCCTCACCGCCGCGCCGGCGAAGTGGCGTCTGGACGACGACACGACGGTCGAGGCCTGGACCTACAACGGCCAGGTGCCGGGCCCGGTCATCCGCGGCCGCGTGGGCGAGCGGGTCCGCATCGTGGTGACCAACCGGCTCCCCGAGCCGACCACGATCCACTGGCACGGCCTGAGCCTGCCCATCCGCGAGGACGGCGTCCCGGGCATCTCGCACGACCCGATCGCACCGGGGAAGACGTTCACCTACGAGTTCACGCTCCGGCACGTGGGCATGAACATGTACCACCCGCACTACAACACGCTGGAGCAGCAGACCAAGGGCCTCTACGGGGCGCTGGTGGTGGACCCGGCGGAGGGCCCGCGCCGGGACGTGAAGGAGGTGTTCCAGGTGCTGTCGGAGATGAACGGCAAGTTCCTGATCAACGGCAGGAGCTTCCCCTCGACCGACGCGTACACCGTGCGCCGCGGGCAGAAGGTGCTGATCCGCACGGTCAACCTGGGCGAGATGGACCACCCGATGCACCTGCACGGGTTCCTGTTCACGGTGGTCGGCGCGGACGGCGGCGAGGTGCCCGCGTCGGCGCGCTTCCCCCGCTACACCCAGAACGTGGCCCCCGGCGAGTCGTACGACATGGAGTTCACGCCCGACCAGCGCGGCGCCTGGCTCTTCCACTGCCACATCATCGGGCACGTCACCGGCCCGGGCGGCAGCGACGCCGGGATGATCACCGCCTTCGCGGTCAAGTAGGCGTCGGGCGGAGGGGGGCGGGGACGCCCCCCTCCCCTACGCCCCGCTGGAGCCGAAGCCGCCGGCCCCGCGGCCGTCGTCCTCGGGCAGGCGCGCCACCTCCCGCACGGCCCCGGTCCATGCCGGCACGAGCACCAGCTGGGCGATGCGGGTCCCCGCGGCGAGTCGCAGCTCGGCGTCGCCGTGGTTGACCAGCAGCACCTCGAGCTCGCCGCGGTACCCCGCGTCCACGACCCCGGGCGCGTTCACGAGCCCCAGGCCGTGCCGCCGGGCGAGCCCCGAGCGCGGCGCGACCAGGCCCACCCACCCGGGCGGCACCGCGACGGCGATCCCCGTGGGGGCGACGGCGCGACCGCCGGGCGGCAGCACCAGGTCGGCGACGGTCGCCAGGTCGAGGCCGGCGTCCCACGGGTGGGCACGGCCCGGGACGGCGGCCGCGGGGTGCAGTCGCCGCACGGGCAGCGGGGGGTGGTCGCCGTCGGGCACGGGCCGGGACGATAGCGGCGCCGCCGCGGGCGCCCCGGGTAGGGTTCTGCGCCGTGGACGACGCCCGCCGCCTCGCCGCCCGCACGCTCGCGCTGGTCGACATCCCCTCCGTGAGCCGCGACGAGGCGCGTATCGCCGGGCATGTGGCCGCCGCCATGGACCTGCCCGGCTGGGAACGGCGCCACGACGACGGCGAGGGCTTCTACTGGCGCACGCCCCGCACCCCGGGCCGCCCCCTGGTGCTGCTGGCGGGGCACCTCGACACCGTGCCCGCGCAGGACAACCTGCCGGGGCGCATCGAGGGCGACTGGGTGGTGGGCCTGGGGGCCAGCGACATGAAGGGCGGGCTGGCCGTGATGCTGGAGCTCGCGCGCTGGGTGTCCGAGGCGCGGCCCGCGCGGGCGGTCGACCTGGGGCTGCTGTTCTTCACGCGCGAGGAGCTGCCGGTGGCCGAGAGCCCGGTGCCCGGGATCTTCGCGGCGTGCCCGGAGCTGCGCGAGGCGGACCTCGGGATCGTGATGGAGCCCACCGACAACACCGTGCAGGCCGGCTGCCTGGGCAACGTGATGGCCACGCTCAGCTTCCGCGGCGTCGCTGCCCACTCGGCCCGCCCCTGGGACGGCGACAACGCGATCGCGCGTGCGGTCGCCGGCCTCGCGCCGGTGGTCGGGGTGCCGCCGCGCCCCGTGGAGATCGACGGCCTCGTCTACACGGAGGTCCTCGGCGTGACGCGCATCGAGGGGGGCGTGGCCGACAACGTGATCCCCGACCGGGTGTCCTGCCGGGTCAACTACCGCTTCGCCCCCGACCGGACGGTCGCCGACGCCGCGCGCCGGCTGCGCGACCTGGTGGGCGGGGCCGGCGAGGTGGAGATCACCAGCGCCGCCCCGGCCGGCCGCGTGACGGCGCACACGCCGCTGGTGGCGCGCCTGCGCGAGGCCGGGTCGTTCGCGCTGGCGCCGAAGCAGGCGTGGACGCCGGTGGCGCAGCTCACCGAGGAGGGGGTGGACGCCGTCAACCTGGGGCCCGGTGCGACGCGCTACGCCCACCGGCGCGACGAGCGGGTCGCGGTCACGGAGCTCGCCCGCACCTTCGCCGCCCTGCAGCGCTTCACGGTCGCCGGATCCGCCGGGGCGGCGGGGGCCGCCGCGTGAGCGCCCGCCGCTTCCCCCTGTCGCCGGTCATCGCCGAGGTGGGCACCTACCCCTTCGCGCGCCTCGACGAGGCCAAGCGCGCGGCGGTCGCCCGTGGCGTGCGCATGATCGACTTCGGGGTGGGCGACCCTCGCGAGCCGACCGCGCCGTTCATCCGCCGGGCGCTGCTCGACGGCGTGCGCGAGACGATGGAGTACCCCAAGGCCGCCGGGCTGCCCGAGCTGCGTCGGGCGATCGCCGAGTGGGTGCAGCGGAGATTCGGCGTCACGCTGGACCCGGACGCCGAGGTGGTGCCCACGCTGGGCTCCAAGGAGGTCGTGTTCTCGCTGGCGCAGGTGGTGGTCGACCCGGCCGGGGGCCGTGACCTGGTGATCGCCACCGAGCCGGGCTACCCGGTGCCCCTCCGGGGCGCGCGCTTCGCCGGCGCCTCGGCGCTGGCCCTGCCGCTGCACGAGTCGAACGGCTTCCTGCCCGACATCGACGCGGTGCCGGCCGCCACGTGGGGCCGCGCGGCGCTGGTGTGGGTGAATTACCCGAACAACCCCACGGGGGCGGTCGCGCCCCTGTCCTTCCACGTGCGGCTCGCGGAGCTGGCCGCGCGGCACGGATTCCTGATCGCCTCCGACGAGGCCTACTCGGAGCTGGCCTTCGGCGACCAGATGCCCCCCTCGGCCCTGCAGGTGCCCGACCGCAGCCGCATCGCGGTGGTCAACACCCTCAGCAAGCGGTCGTCGATGACCGGCTACCGCAGCGGCTTCCTCGCCGGCCCGCCGGAGCTGCTGCGGGCGCTGGCGGTCCACCGGCCGAGCGTCGGCACGGCGCCGCAGGAGTTCGTCCAGCGGGCCGCCGTGGCGGCCTGGGGGGACGAGGCCCACGTGCGGGAGGCCCGTGAGCGGTACCGCCTCAAGCGGGAGATCGTGCGCGGGGCGCTCGAGGGCCGCGGCCTGCGCATCGCGGGCAGCGAGGCGACCATGTACCTGTGGGTGGCCGTGCCCGCGGGCGAGGACTCCGAGGGGTTCGCGCGCCGGCTCCTCGCGCACGGGATCGCCGTCGCCCCCGGGGCGTTCCTCGGGCCGAGCGGCGAGGGCTACGTACGCTTCGCCCTGGTGCCGACCATCGACGACTGCCGCCGCGCCGCGGCCATCCTGGAGGAGGTTCTGTGACCCAGACGGCCACGCTCGCCGCCGACATCGAGCGCCTGTACGAGCTGCCCGCCGAACGCGCCGCCGCCGAGGGCCGCGACCTGGTGGAGGAGGCGGTCCGGCTGCTGGACGCCGGCGAGGTGCGCGTGGCGGAGCCGGGACCCGGCGGCTGGACCGTCAACGAGTGGGTCAAGAAGGCGATCCTCGTCTACTTCCGCATCCGTGTGAACGAGCCGGTCGAGGTCGGCCCGTACGCCTACGTGGACAAGGTGCCGCTCAAGCGCCTGCGGCCCGAGGACGGCGTGCGCGTGGTGCCGCCCGCGGTCGCCCGCTACGGCGCGTACCTGGCGCCGGGCGCGGTGATGATGCCCTCGTACGTCAACATCGGCGCCTGGGTGGGTGCGGGGACGATGGTCGACACGTGGGCCACCGTCGGCTCCTGCGCGCAGATCGGGGCGGACGTGCACCTGTCGGGCGGCGTGGGCGTGGGCGGCGTGCTGGAGCCGCCGCAGGCGACGCCGGTGATCGTGGAGGACGGCGCCTTCCTCGGGTCGCGCGCGATCGTCGTGGAGGGCGTGGTCGTCGGGGCCGAAGCGGTCCTCGGGGCCAACGTCGTGATCACGGCGTCGACGCCGATCATCGACGTGACCGGTCCCGAGCCCGTGGAGACCCGCGGGCACGTGCCCCCGCGGTCGGTGGTGGTGCCCGGTACGCGCGCCAAGGAGTTCCCGGCCGGCACCTACCAGCTGCCCGCCGCGCTCATCATCGGGACGCGCACCGCGTCCACCGACCGCAAGACCAGCCTGAACGACGCGCTGCGCTCGTACGGCGTGGCGGTGTAGCCCCGCCGCCGGCCGGCCTCAGGCGGGGACGACCCGGCGGTCCGGCGCCGGGCCCGCGCCACGGGCCCCGGCACCGCCGCCGGACGTGAGCGCCTCCCGCAGCGCCTCCCCCAGCTCACCCCGGAACACCGGCTCGGCGGTGCCGGTCATGGTCACCCGCATGTCGTCGTCGACCTCGATCACCAGGTCGCCGCCGGGCAGGTGCACCAGCACCGGGCCCGCCGTGCCCCCCACGTGCACCGCGGCGGCGCCCACCGCGCACGCGCCCGTGCCGCATGCCAGGGTGCGGCCGACGCCCCGCTCCCACACCTCCATGGTGAGCTCCCCGGGGCCGTCCTCGCGCACGAACTCCACGTTGGTACGCGCCGGGAAGCGGCCGTCCGCCTCGATCACCGGGCCCAGCACGCCCACCACCGAGGCCGGATCGGGATGCCGCACCACGGCGTGCGGGTTGCCCATCGAGACCTCGACGAACTCCACGGTCTCCCCGCCCACCCGCAGGCGGTCGACGCGCGTCCCCGCCGGGAAGCGCGC
>DATMJR010000003.1:0-6101 GCA_035553775.1 Miltoncostaeaceae bacterium
CCACCCGCGCGATCACCTCGTCGGGCGCGCCCCCCTTGGGCGTCTTCACCCGCAACCGCTCGGACGCCAGCTCGCTGCGCGTGACGTCGACCGCCGCGGCCTTGATGCCCGTCCCGCCCACGTCGACGCCGATGCGGATCACGTCGGGACCGCCTCGCTGCTGTAGGTCACCAGGGACCGCACCTCGTGCGGCGCGAGCCGCTCCCGCCCCGGCAGGAACGTGAGCTCGACCACCACGCCGATACCCACGACGGTCGCGCCCATGCCCTCGGCGAGCGCGATCGCCGCCGCCGCCGTGCCGCCCGTGGCCAGCAGGTCGTCGTGCACCAGCACGCGCTGGCCCGGCAGCAGCGCGTCGGCGTGCATCTCGAGCACGTCCAGCCCGTACTCGAGCGCGTACTCGTGCCGCACCGTCTGGCCGGGAAGCCGCCCGGCCTTGCGCGCGCTGATGAAGCCCGCGCCGAGCGCGTGGGCGAGCGCGCCGCCCAGGATGAACCCGCGCGACTCCGGGCACAGGATGACGTCGGGCGCCAGCGGGCGGGCCCACTCGGCCAGCAGCTCCACGGCGTGCCCCAGGGCGGCCGCGTCGGCGAACATCGGCATGAGGTCGTAGAACAGGATCCCCGGGGTGGGGTGGTCCGGGACCTTCCGGATCGCCGCGTCCAGGTCGACGGGCGGCGTCACGAGGGTGCGAGCCGGCGCAGCTCGGCCACGAGCGCGAGGTGGCGCATGTGCGACACGAGCGCGGCGAGACCCTCCATCGACTCCAGCGCCTCGCGGCGGCGCTCCGGATTGCGCGAGCGCAGGCCGGTCGCGAGCAGCTGCTCCAGCAGCCCCGCCTCCCGCTCGGCCGACACCCGGAACATGCGCAGGTGGCGGGCCTGCACCCCGAAACCGGCGAGCTCCACCGCCGTCCGCACGATCTCCCGCTCGGTCTCGTCGAGGCCGCCCGCCCCGTCGATGAGGCCGTACTCGCGCAGCTCCCGCACGAGCGCGGGATGGGCGCCCGTGGCCTCGATGACCTCCTCCAGGGCGAACCGCCGCGCCGGCGCCGGTTCGGTGAGATGCGCCCGCTTCATCTTCTTGTGCTGGGAGGCGACGCTGAAGGACCCCGACGCCGACGACTCCAGCTCCTGGCGGATCACCCGCAGCGGCAGGAACTCGTCCCGCTGGAGCCGCAGGATGGTGCGCAGCCGCTCGACGTCGCGGGGGGAGTAGAGCCGGTACCCGCCGGGCGTCCGGCGCGGCGCCAGCAGCTTCTGGTCCTCCAGATACCGGATCTTGGAGATGGAGATGCTGGGGAAGTCCTCCTTCAGCGCGGAGCAGACCGCGCCGATGGTCATGGTCTTCTCGTCGTCGGCGGGCGTCGTGGCGGTGGCGTTCATCCGGAGAAGTACGTGAGGCGGAACTTGCCGATCTGCAGTTCGTCGCCGTTCTCGAGCACCTCCTCGGTCTCGATGCGGCGGCGGTTCACGTAGGTTCCGTTCAGGCTCCCCAGATCCTTCAGCACGATGCGCCCGGGGTCGCGCTCGATGCGCGCGTGGTTGCGCGAGACCGTGACGTCGTCCAGGAAGACGTCGCTCGCCGGCGAGCGGCCGATGGTGACCACGCCCTCCGGGAGCGGGAACAGGACGCCCGAGGGCCCCCCGGAGAGCACCGCCAGGGTGGGGCCGTCGGCGTGCGGGCCCTCCCACTGCCGGCTCTCGATCTCGGGCAGCGGCATCGGCCCGGTGGTCTCATGGCCGCCCTCGGGCCGCAGCAGGGAGCCGCACTCGCTGCAGAAACGATGCGCGTCGTTCTGGAACGCCCCGCAGGTGGGGCAGCGGGTGACGGCGTGGGTCACGGCGGCGCTACTGCTCGCCCTCGAGCCGGCTCATGTCGGGCACCCGCTCGGCCAGGATGCGCGCGAGCGCGTCGACGTCCACCACCGACAGCGCGCCCTCGTCCTTGGCGGCCAGGCGGCGCACCAGCTCCTGGTGGAGGATGTCGATGCGGCCGTGCAGCAGGCGCCGCTGCATCGACACCTGGCGCTCGGCCTCCTTGAGGTCGTCGATCATGGCCTTCAGCTGGTCGTCCGACAGCTCACCGAGGTCGGGAAGCGGGTCGAGCTCCATTGGGCGCTCCTTGTCGTGGCCGGGCCCCGGGCACACGGCCGCGACCCTCGTCATCCCTGCAGCATAGAGCAGTGGGCGGGAACCCTCACGCTGTGGTCGAGGGCTCCGCCCCGTCACCCCCGCGCAGGGCCCGCGCGACCGTGCGGCCGTAGTTGGCGAAGGCCACCAGCGACAGCACCACCCCCGCCCAGAAAAGCACGTCGATCCACACCGCCGTCGACAGCAGGGCCAGCGCGATCGCGGCCATCACGAGTGCCGACGAGGTCTTGCCGAGCATGTCGACACGCAGGTCGAGCCCGCGCCCCCGCAGGGCGACCGCGCCCACCACGGCGACGACGTCGCGCCCGAGCACCAGAAGCGGCCCGGCCGGGTGGACACGATCGAGCACGACCAGCCCGATCAGGCCGACCGCCACCAGCATGCGATCGGCGAACGGGTCCGCCAGGCGTCCGAATTCGCTCTCCGCGCCGAGCGCCCGGGCGAGCCGGCCGTCGACGAAGTCGGTGACGCCGATCGCCGCGAACAGCCACGCCGCCGTCGCCGACGTCGGCCCCTCGGCCGCCAGCAGCACCACGGCGAGCACCGGCAGGGCGGCCAGACGCCCCAGGGTGAGGGCGTTGGGGAGCATCCGCAGCGCCGGGTGGCGCGGGGCGCTCACGGCGCCTCCGAGGCGCCGCGCGACCCGCCGGAGGCGGGTGCGGGAACACCGGATGCCTGATCGGGGCGAGAGGATTTGAACCTCCGACCGCCCGGCCCCCAGCCGGGTGCGCTACCAGACTGCGCCACGCCCCGCGATCGCGACCAAGTTACCACACGCCGGGCCCGGCCCCGCGGCGCGCGCCGGGCTACGGGAGCGTCTCCCAGAGCGCTCGCAGCGCCTCCGCCGCGCCCTCCAGCAGGACGTCGCGCCGCTCCCGGCCCCGCCGCACCTGCACCTCCAGCGGCCCGTCCGGCAGCGTGCGCTTGCCGATCGTCACGCGCAGCGGGCAGCCCAGCAGCTCGGCCTCGACGAACTTCTCGCCCGGCTTGGCGTCCTGCCGGTCGTCCAGCAGCACCTCGAGCCCCAGCTGCGACAGCTCGGCGAACAGCCGGTCGGCCAGCGCGGCCTGAGGGGAGCCCGGCGCTCCGACCTGCACGATGTGCACGTCGAAGGGCGCGATCGACCGCGGCCACACGATGCCCGCCTCGTCGTGCCCCTGCTCGATGGCCGCCGCCATCACCCGCGCCGGCCCGATGCCGTACGAGCCCATCACCACCGGGCGCTCGCGCCCCTCGGCGTCCAGGTAGGTCGCGCCCAGGGGCTCGGAGTACTTGAGCCCGAGCTTGAAGATGTTGCCGATCTCGATGACGGGCTCCAGCATCAGGGGCTCGCCGCTCACGGGCGACCCCTCCCCCGCCCGCACCTCGCGGATGTCGGCCACCTCGCCGGTGAAGTCCCGGCCGAACACCACGCCGCGCAGGTGCACCCCGTCGCGGTTGGCCCCGGTCACGTAGTGGCCGCGGGTGACCGTTTCGTCGGCCACGATGCGCACGCCCTCGACGCCCACCGGACCCAGCGAGCCCGGGCCCGCGCCGAACCAGCCGCGGATCTCGTCCGGTTGCGCCGGCCGGTGGCGGCCCACCAGGCGCGCCAGCTTCTTCTCGTGCAGCGCGTGCGCACCGCGCAGCAGGCACAGCACCGGGCCGTCGTCGGCGACGACCACGACGCTCTTGGCCAGCAGCGCGGGGGCCAGCCCCGTGAATGCCGCGAGCTCCTCGATGGTCCCGACACCGGGCGTGTCGAAGGGATCGGGGGCGTCCGGACCGGCCCCGAACTCGGGGTCGGACGCCACCGAGACGGCCATCTCGACGTTGGCCGCGTATCCGTCCCCCGGGGCGCGCGCGATGGTGTCCTCGCCGGCGGGGCTCGGCGCCATGAACTCGTGCGCGCCCAGGCCGCCCATCATCCCGACGTCGCTCTCGACCATGTACCAGCGCAGCCCGCTCCGGTCGAAGATGCGCGCGTAGGCCTCGGCGTGGGCGGTATAGGAGCGGTCCAGCCCCTCCTCGTCGCGGTCCAGCGAGTACGAGTCCTTCATCGTGAACTCGCGCACCCGCAGCATGCCGCTCTTGGGGCGGGGCTCGTCGCGCAGCTTGGTCTGGAACTGGTACCAGGACTGCGGCAGATCCCGGTACGAGCGGATCTCCCGGGCGGCGTGCCAGGTGATGATCTCCTCGTGGGTCATGCCCAGCACCATCCGGCGGCCGCCGCGGTCCTCGAGGCGGAACTGCTCGTCCAGGCCGTACCGGCCCGTCGCCTCCCAGATCTCGGCCGGGTGCATCACCGGCAGCTCCAGCTCCTGGGCACCGATGGCGTCCATCTCCTCGCGGATGATGGCCGTGATCCGCCGGAGCGAGCGCAGCCCGAAGGGCAGCACGCTGTAGAGGCCCGACGCCAGCTGCCGCACGAGCCCGGCGCGCACCATCAGCCTGTGGCTCACCGCCTCGGCGTCCGCGGGGGCGTCGCGCAGGGTGGGCCAGAAGCGCCCGGACAGGCGCAGGGAACCGCGGTACGGGGGCGCCGGCATGCTCCAGCCGGCCGAGGGGGTCTCGCTCATGGGCGCGGACCCTACCGGCCGGCGCCGCCGCGCGGTGCGTGCGTCAGAGGTCCCGGGACGCCTCCGCGACCGCCGCCGCCGGCAGATCGCGCCGGTGGCACGCCAGGAACGCGCCCACCTCGTCCGGGGCGGTGCGGGCGTACCGGCGCAAAGCCCGGCCGATCGCGTCGGCCACGACCGGATCGGCGTCGTCGCCCCGCGCGAGGCAGTACCCGAACAGGCGGTCGGCGTCCGTGGCGCGGCCGGCGTGGACCTGGTGGAGCAGCGCGGCGCGGGCCCGCCACGGGTCCTCGGCGACCCAGCCGTCCAGCACGCCGGCGAGCGCGGGGTGGGCGCGCGCCAGCGGACCGAGGGCCCGCTCGGCGAGCCGGTCGACGGTGTCGGTCCAGGGCCGCGTGGTGATGAGGTCCTCGAGGTCGGCCAGGAACCCCGGGGGCATGCGGGCGACGTGACGGCGGACGAGGTCGCATGCGAAGTACGCGTACTCGCGCTCGGGGAGCTCCCACAGCCGCAGCGCGACCGCCGCGACGGTGTCCGGCGACGGATCGGGCAGGCCGGCCATGATCGGCCGGTCGAGCGCCTCCCGCTCGTGGGCGGGGATGCCCAGGTAGGGGAAGCGGCCGCCGGCACGCGCGCCCATCGCGGCGGCCCGCCGGGGATCGGCGGCGCCGGCGTACGCGGCCACCACCCGGGCCACGAGCGCGTCCGCGGCCGGGTCGGCGGGCGCCCCGGGCGGGGTCTCCCCCTGTGCGGCGGGCGGCTCGATCAGCGTCGCCACCCGCTGCAGTGCGTACAGGGCGTCGCGCAGCGCATCCCCCAGGGCCGGCGCCGCGGGCGTCCCGGCCGGGTGCGGACCGGCCGGCGGCGGGTGCGTGCCGGCGTCCCCGGTGTCCTCCGGCGCGACGGCCGGGGCGGCCAGGGGGCGGTCGAGATCCTCCACGATCCACCCGCCGTCCTCGCCGCCCGCGGGGGCGGCGGGTGCGGGCGCCGCCACCTCGGCGGACGGCGCGGCCGCCCCCTCGGCCGGCTGCTCCCCCTCGATCCAGCCGCCGACAACGGGCGCGCCCGCCTCGGGGGCCCACTCCAGCCCGTCGAGGTCGGCGGCCCAGCCGTCCCACGCCCCGTCGTCGGCCGCCGCGGCCGCGGGGCCACCGTCCGGCCCGGGGCCGCCGTCGCCGGCCGGCGCCCGGTCCCCCTCGGCCGGCGCGACCCCACTCCCGACGGGCTCCGGCGCGGACGCCTCGGGCGCCTCCACCTGCCCCGGCTCCTCCCGGCCCTCGGGGACGGGCGTCCCGGCCGCCTCCCGCGCGGGCGCGAGCGGCTCGGCGTCGCCGCCCAGCCAGCCCTCGGCCCCGTCCACGGGCGCCGGCGACCGCCGACTGGGCCGACG
>DATMJR010000004.1:0-2314 GCA_035553775.1 Miltoncostaeaceae bacterium
CGTCAACATCATCGGCACGGTCAACGTGCTCGAGGCGGCCCGGGCGGCGGGCGCCCGGGTGCTGTTCGCGAGCACCGGCGGCGCCGGCTACGGCGAGTACGACGGCCTGCCCGTGCCCTCCCCCGAGACCGCGGCGACACGCCCCCTGTCCCACTACGGGATGAGCAAGATGGCGGGCGAGGGCTACTGCGGCCTCTACGGGCGGCTCTACGGCCTCGACACCGTGGTGCTGCGCCTGGGCAACGTCTACGGCCCCCGGCAGGACCCCCATGGGGAGGCCGGCGTGGTGGCGATCTTCGCCGGGCGCATGCTGGACGGCCGCCGGCCGACCGTGTTCGGCGACGGCATGCAGACGCGGGACTACGTGTATGTGGGCGACGTGGTGCGCGCGTTCCTCGCCGCCGAGACCGGCCCCGCCGGCGAGACGGTCAACGTCGGCTGCGGCACCGAGGTCACCGTCCTGGACCTGATCCGCGGGCTCGGCATCGCCGAGGAGCCCGAGTACGCGCCCGCGCGCCAGGGGGAGCTGCAGCGCAGCGCCCTCGCCGTGTCGAAGGCGCGCGAGGTATGGGGCTGGGAGCCGCAGATGGAGCTCGCGCAGGGGCTGCGCACCACGCACGCGTCCATCGCGCGGCTGCGCGAGGACCCCGACGGGCGGGCCCCCGGCTACCTGGACGTCTGAGGGCGGCGGCTGCGCGGCGGACCCGGCCGGGCCGGCCGCGGGCGCCGCGGGCGGGGCTCCGGCGCGCGCACCGGGCGTGCCGGCATGGACATGCCGAAACGCGGGGTCCGCACGTCACCGCCGGCGAGCACCAGCCGCGGACCCTCGTCCACCATCCAGCGCACGTCGTCGGGCTCCACCCGCAGCGCGCCCGCCACCCCCGCGAGCCCCTCGCTGAGGCCGGGCGGCCGGCGGTCGGGGGCGTGGGCGTCCGAGGCGAGCAGGTGGACCATGCCGTTGCGCAGCAGCGTGCGCGCCGTCTGGCGGGCCATGCGCCCGTGTTCGCCGGTGAAGCTGGACGCGGTGAGCTGGGTCAGGGCGCCGCGCCCCACCAGGTCCCGCATCCGCTCGGGGGCCGACTGCACGCCCCCCGCGCGCTCGGGGTGCGCGAGCACCGGCCGGAAGCCGCGCAGCTCGAGGTCGGTGAGCAGGTCCGTGACCCCGACGGGCCACCCCTGGAACGGCATCTCCAGCAGGATCCACCGCCCGTTGCCGCCCAGGCTCGCCGCCCGCAGGTCGGCGTCGGACATGCGCGCGATCCAGTCCATCGCGATCTCCGCCCCGGGCAGCACCTCGAGGGGGATCTCCGCCTCCGCCAGCGCCTCGCGCGTACGGGCGAGGGCCTCCGCGACGCGCTGCGGGGTGGTGTGCGGGTAGGGCGGCGCCATGTGCGGGGTGCAGACCATCGTCGTCACGCCGTCGGCCACCGCGAGGCGGGCCATCTCCAGCGTGCCGTCGATCGTGGGGGGCCCGTCGTCGATGCCGGGCAGCAGGTGCGAGTGGAGGTCGATCACGCCTCTACCGTAGCGGCGCGCCCCGCCGGCGCCCGTCACCGGGGCGACACCTCGTCATGGGACGGTGTGCGGCACCCCTCAGGCTCAGGGCCGGGCCCGACCGCGACGATGACACCCCCGCGGCTCCGCGCTAGGATGCCGGGCACCGCGCGGGGCATTAGCTCAGCTGGGAGAGCGCCTGGATCGCACCCAGGAGGTCAGCGGTTCGAATCCGCTATGCTCCACCTCCGCCGAAGCCCTGCCCTGAGCAGGGCTTTCGTCGTTCTGGGGGCAGTGAGCAGCCGGCTCGTGCCGACGGTTCGCAGGGGCATCCGGGCCGCGGCACCTGAGGCGCGCGCCGGCATCGCCACACCGCGCGGTGCCCGGACGCCGGGACGCCCTTGGGACATCGCGAGGCGGGGGCCGGCGGCCGTGCCGGGTGACGCACCCCGGGTGGCGTCCCGCGGGATCTCGGGGGACCGGTCGACGCCGGCCCTGATCGCCCCATCCTCCGGGCGCCGGCGGCGGGTGTCCCGAGGGCGGTGCCGCCGAACGGCGGGGGCGCGCCCGTGGACCCGGCGTGCCTGCCGCGGGTGTCCTGACGTACGCTGCACCGGCCGATGCGAGGGTGGTCCCGCCCACGCCGATCGGAGGACCTCGCGGTGACCAGGACGAGAGGCCTCGCCGTCGCCGCGGCGGCCGGCGCCCTCCTCGTCGTCGCGCCGGCCGCCGGCGCGGATCCGTCCGCGGGGCACGACGCGACCCCGCCCCCCGTCGACGGGGGGCGGGGTCGCGTCGTGCCCCGCGGACGGATCCGCGC
>DATMJR010000005.1:0-6125 GCA_035553775.1 Miltoncostaeaceae bacterium
ACCCCCGCCGAGGCGGGGGTCCTGGCCGCCCTCGGCCTGGTGACGGCCGGGCGGCGCCACGACCTGGTGCAGACCGTGATGCTTCCCCTGGACCGCGACGGCGACCTGGCCGCGGCGCTCCGGCCGCTGGTCGCGGGCGCCCGCGACACCCTGCCCGGTGCGCCCGTGTCCGTGGCCGCCGACTGCCGCTACCGAGGGCAGGGGCACGCCCTCACGGTCACGTGGGACCCGGCCGGGGGGGCGGCCGGGCTGCGCGCCGCCTTCGACGCCCAGCACCGGCGGCGCTACGGCGCGGACGCCCCGGACCGCCCCGCCGAGGTGGTCTCGCTGCGGGTGTCGGCCGAGGCGCCGGGCGCGCACGCGCCGGACGCCCCGGCGGAGGTGCGGCGCCGGGTGCCCGGCCCCGCCGCGCTTCCGATGGCGGGTGCCACGGCATGGATCCCGGCGGGCTGGACGGCCCGCGTGCGCGCCGACGGGACGGTCGAGGCGCACCGCGGCGGAGGGGGGGACCCGTGGACGGGGTGATGCTGCGGCTGATGGGCAACGCCCTGCGGGCGGTCGCCGAGGAGATGGAGGCGGCGCTGGTGCGCAGCGCGTACAGCCCCAACATCACCGAGCGGCGCGACTGCAGCACCGCCCTCTTCGACGCCGAGGGGCGCATGGTGGTGCAGGCCGCCGCCATCCCGGTGCACCTCGGCGCGATGCCCGAGGCGGTCGCCGCCGTCCGGGAGCGCGGAGCCGGAGCCGGCGAGATGTGGCTCCTCAACGACCCCTACCGCGGCGGCACCCACCTGCCCGACCTGACGCTCGTGAGCCCGCTGCTGCTGGACGGACGGCCGGCCGGGTACGCCGTGAGCCGGGCACACCACGCCGACGTCGGCGGCATCGCGCCCGGCAGCATGCCCGCCGGCTCCCGGGAGCTGCTGCAGGAGGGGCTGGTCATCCCGCCGGTGCGGCTGGTCGTCGGGGGACGGCCGGTCGCCGACGTGCTGGCCCTGGTGCTGGCCAACTCCCGGACGCCGGACGAGCGCGAGGGCGACCTGCGGGCGCAGATCGCGGCGCACCACGTGGCGCAGGAGCGCCTCGACGACCTCGCCCGGCGCCACGGCGCCGACGTCGTGCGGGCGGCGATGCCCGCGCTGCTGGCGTACGCCGAGCGCCGCACCCGCGCCGAAATCGCCCGCATCCCCGACGGGGAGTACCGCGCCGAGGAGCTGCTGGAGGGCGACGGGGTGACCGACGCGCCCCTGGCGATCCGGGTCGCCGTGCGGGTCGCCGGTGACGAGATGGAGGTGGACTTCACGGGGACCGATCCGGTGGGACCGGGCAACGGCAACTGCCCCCCGGCCGTGACCCGCTCAGCGGTGTTCTTCGTGGTGCGCTGCGTGACCGATCCGGACATCCCCGCCTCGGCGGGGGCCTTCGCGCCGGTGCGGATCGTGGCACCCGCGGGCTCCCTGGTGGCGGCGCGCCCCCCCGCGGCGGTCGCGGCCGGCAACGTGGAGACGTCCAGCCGCATCGTGGACGCGGTGTTCGCCGCCCTCGGCCAGGCCGTGCCCGTCCCCGCGCAGGGTCAGGGGACCATGAACAACATCACGATCGGCGGCCGGCGCCCCGACGGGACGCCGTTCACCTACTACGAGACGCTCGGCGGCGGGCAGGGCGCGTCCCCCGGGGCGCCCGGGCCGTCGGCGGTGCACGTCGCCATGAGCAACACGCTCAACACGCCCGTGGAGGCGCTGGAGACGGCCTATCCCCTCCGGGTCGAGGCGTACCGCGTGCGCCGGGGGACCGGCGGCGAGGGCCTCCACCAGGGCGGCGACGGCGTGGAGCGGCGGCTGCGCGTCCTCGTCGACGCCGAGGTGTCGGTGATCGCCGAGCGGCGCCGGTGGGCGCCGGCCGGTGCCATGGGCGGCGCGCCGGGCGCGCCGGGCCGCACCACGCTCGGCGACGCCCCGCTGCCCGCCAAGTGGCGCGGCACCGTCCCCGCCGGTGGCGTGGTGGGGATCGAGACGCCCGGCGGGGGCGGCTGGGGCCCGCCCCCGGGCCCGTAGGGGCCCGGCCCTCGAACAGTCGCGCGGGGCGCGCACGGATCCCGTACGCGCCCCGCGACGCACCGCGCTCGTCGAGTCCCCTGTTCTCGTTCGGAGCGCGGTGGGCGGCACCCCCACCGGGGGGGTGCGGTCTCGGTGTCAGCCCGTCCGGGTCATCGGCACCCGCACCGGGAGCCAGACGCTGTACCCGCAGGCGTGGCAGTGCGCGCCGACCTCACCGGCCCGGCGCTCGGCGTCGCAGTCGGACCACGCCCCGCAGCGCCCGTCGTCCTCCCAGGTGGCGGCCCCGCAGCCCATGCACGTGTCGGGCAGGTAGCGGGCGCTCGTCACCTGCACCGACTCCCAGCAGTGCCGGCAGGCGTACACGCTCCTCTTTGTGAGGCGGACGCGGTGCGCGGCGCGGCGCGATTCGGCGGCGGCGCGGAAGGGGTGCAGGGTGGCCATTCGACGTCCCTCCTGTTCGTGCCGATCGACACGATGTGGAAGGACATTGTAGGCATGGTCACGAGGATTGTCGAGGGGGCGGGGTGGGCGAAAACGTCGGCGGACGATGGCCGCCTCCCGGCCGATCGTGGGCGCACGGCGCGTCCGTCCGGCTCTCCGTGGCCACCGCGGCTGACCCCTGGCCGGCCACCGGGCACAGCTCGCCATCCGTGGCTCGCGGTCCCACGCTGCAGACGCGTGGACGGAGAGTCCGACGTCACGAGCCACGCATGGCGGGTTCGGCTCAGTGGCAGCGCAGCCGCACGGCGCCGTGGTGAGGCGGGAGCCCACACACGGGCCATACGCCCCGTGATCGGCGGCGAGGCGACTGTGGTCCGCCCCGCGTCACCGCTCCGCTCAGCTCCTCGCCAGGTCCCGTCCCACGACGACGACCACGTTGACCTCGCTGCCGCCGATCTGGTCCGGCGTGTAGCCCTCCACGGCGGCGACGCGGTTGAGGCCGAGGACCTTGGCCACGTTGCAGGCCGCGCCGCGGTCGGCCGGCCGCACGAACTGCACCTGGGAGCGGCGCAGGTCGGCCCGGTCGTCGGGCGGGTTGTCGACCAGCCCCAGGCGGTAGCCCTCGAGGTTGATGTCGGGGGCGATCCGGTCCTTGGCCGCGCCGTCCACGCCGCTCGCGTTGAAGATCGTCACCGTGACCGCGCCGTTGTCGGGCAGCGGGCGCACCGTGCCGCAGCGGCCGGGGTCGGGCGCGGCGGCGGTCGTGGTGGTGCCGGTGCGTCCCTCGGTGGTGCCCGCGGTGGTGGCCGCGGTGCCCGTGCCGCCTCCGTCGTCGCGGAGCACCAGCGCCCAGGCGCCGCCGGCGAGCACCGCGACGGCCACCAGCGTGACGGCGGTGATCGCCGCCGGGCGGGCCAGGCGGCGAGCCCCGCCGCCACCGGTCTGCTCGCGGCGCATGCGCTGACCCAGTTCGGCGAGGCGCTGCAGCGGGCCCTCCTCGGCGGCGGCGCCCACCTGGGCGAGGCGGTCCTCCAGCCGGCGGATAGCCCGCCCGTGGCGCCACGCCTGCACCGCCAGCCCGATCGCCAGGATCAGTGCGACGACGGCCAGCGACGGGGTGAGGATGTCGACCCATTCGCTCACGGCGGGCGAGGGTATCAGCCGGGGTCGGCGGCCCGTGCGCGCGGGGGCGCGCCGGGGACGGGCGGCCTCAGGCCGGCGTCACCCGGTAGGCGTCGAAGACCGACTCGACGTTGCGCAGCGCGCTGACGACGCCCTTGAGCGTGTCCACATCGCCCACGTCGACGACGAACCGGTCATGGACCATCTGGTTCTCCATGTGGCAGTTCGCCGACACGATGTTGACCCCGTGCTCGGCGAACGTGCGCGAGAGCTCCTCGAGCAGGCGCGGACGATCCCAGGCGTCGATGGCGATCTCTACTCGAAAGGAGTGCTGGTTGGCACCGCCCCAGCTGACGGGTGTGAAGCGCTCGGGGTTCTTGAGCAGGGCGCGGGCGTTGGGGCAGTCGTCGCGATGGATCGTGATGCCGCGGCCGAGGCTGATGTAGCCGAGGATGGGGTCCCCCGGGACCGGCTTGCAGCACTTGGCGAGCCGCACCAGGACGTCGCTGAGGCCCTCGACCTCGATGCCCATGTCGGTGGAGGCCTGCGCGCTGACCGTGCGCCGGCCACGGGGCGCGTCGGTGGTGCGCTCCTCGCTGACCGCCTCCCCCGCCTTGAGCCGTGCGAGGATCTTGTTGACGACGGTCGCCGCCGGCGTCTTGCCGCGCCCGACGGACACGTAGAACTCGTCCGCCTTGCGGAAGCCCATCTCCTTGATGACCTCGAGGAGCATGGGCGAGCCCGCCACGCGCTGGCTGGGCAGACCGGCCTTGCGCAGGTGCTCCTGGAGCGTCTCGCGCCCGGCGTGCTCGGCGTCCTCACGCTGCTCCTTGCGGAAGAACGCACGGATCTTCGAGCGCGCCTTGCTGGACGCGACCAGCGACAGCCAGTCGCGGGAGGGGCCGCGCGGCTTGCTGGAGGTGAGGATCTCGATGAAGTCGCCCGACTGCAGCTTGTAGGTGAGCGGCACGATGCGGCCGTTGACCTTGGCGCCCACGCAGCGGTGACCGACGTCGGTGTGCACGTCGTAGGCGAAGTCCACCGGGGTCGACCCCGCCGGCAGGTTGCGCAGCTCGCCCTTGGGGGTGAAGACGAAGACCTCGTCCCCGTAGAGGTCGCGCCGCAGGGTGTCGAGGAACTCGCCCGGGTCGGTGGTGTCGCGCTGCCAGTCCATCATCCGGTTGAGCCAGGCCATCTCGCCGCCCGCCGGCGTCTCCTCGGGCCGCTTGTACAGCCAGTGGGCCGCGACGCCGTACTCGGCGGTGCGGTGCATCTCCTGGGTGCGGATCTGGATCTCGAGGGGCTTGCCCTCGGGGCCCACCACCGTCGTGTGGAGGCTCTGGTACATGTTGGGCTTGGGAACCGCGATGTAGTCCTTGAAGCGACCCGGCATCGGCTTCCACAGCGAATGGATGATGCCGACCGCGCCGTAGCAGTCCTTGATGGAGTCCACGAGCACGCGCATCGCGGTGAGGTCGTAGATCTCGTTGAACTCGACGCCCTTGCGGGTCATCTTCTCGTAGATCGAGTAGAAGTGCTTGGCGCGGCCGGTGATGGCGACCGTGATGCCCACCGCCTCGAGCTCCGACTTCAGGTACCGGCCGGCCTCGGCGATGTACGCCTCCCGGTCGGCCCGGCGCTGGTTGACCATCTGCTGGATCTCGGAGTACCGGCGGGGGTGCAGCGCCGAGAACGCGAGGTCCTCCAGCTCCCACTTGAGCGAGTGGATACCCAGGCGGTGCGCGAGCGGGCCGTACACCTCGAGCGTCTCGCGGGCGATCTGGATCTGCTTCTGCTTGGTCATGTACGCCAGCGTGCGCATGTTGTGCAGCCGGTCGGCGAGCTTCACGATGAGCACGCGGATATCGCTCGCCATCGACACGATGAGCTTGCGATAGTTCTCGGCCTGGTGCTCCTCCTTGCTGTCGAAGTGGATCTTCGACAGCTTGGTGACACCGTCCACGATGCTGGCGACCGGCTCTCCGAACGCGTGGGCGATGTCGCCCAGGGTCGCGCCCGTGTCCTCGACGGTGTCGTGCAGCAGGGCCGCGATGACCGACGTGTCGTCCATGCCGAGGCCGGCGACGATGCGGGCGCAGCCGAGCGGGTGGATGATGTAGGGCTCGCCGGACTTCCGGGTCTGGCCGCCGTGGTGCTGTTCGGCGAACGTGTACGCGTGCGCGATGGCGTCGACCCGGGCGTCCGGGTGGTGCTCCCGCACCTCGGCCAGAAGCTCGGCCAGCTGGCCCGGACTGGCGGCGGGGGTGCCCGTGGGCGCGAGGGGGCGCGAGGTCGTCATCGGGGCGCCTCGATCGGGGCGGAGGGTGGTGTGGGTCTGGTGCGCATCACGACGGTCGTCCCATCAGGGTACCGCCCCCGGCCGGCCGGGGGGCCGCCTCAGGCCGGCGCGAGCTCGGCGGCCGTCAGATCCAGGGTCGGCGCGAGGTCGAGGTAGTCGAGCCGCGCGGCGAGGCGTTCCGCGCACCAGCGTGCGCGGAACGCCTC
>DATMJR010000006.1:0-4470 GCA_035553775.1 Miltoncostaeaceae bacterium
CCCCGCCCCCGCGTCTTCTCGGGCATGCGCCCCACCGGGGAGCTTCACATCGGCCATCTGTTCGGCGCGCTCGGCAACTGGGTGCGGCTGCAGGAGGAGGCCGAGTGCGTCTACTGCGTGGTCGACCTGCACGCGCTCACGACGGGCTACGAGGACGTGCGGGGCATCCACCGCAACGGCCTGCTCATGCTCGCCGACTGGCTCGCCGTGGGGGTCGACCCGGAGCGCTCCATCGTCTTCCGCCAGTCCGACGTCCCGGAGCACGCCGAGCTCGCGACGCTGCTCGGGATGATCACCCCCCTGCCCTGGCTGGAGCGGGTGCCCACCTTCAAGGGGCAGATCGACGAGCTGGGCGAGCACCTCAACACGATCGGGTTCCTCGGGTACCCGCTGCTGCAGACGGCCGACATCATCCTCTACAAGGCGACCGAGGTGCCGGTGGGGCAGGACCAGCTGCCCCACATCGAGCTCGCCCGCGAGGTGGTGCGCCGCTTCAACCACCTCTACGCGCCCGTCTTCCCGGAGCCGAAGGCCCGGCTGGCGGAGGCGCCGCTGATCCTGGGCACGGACAACCGCAAGATGAGCAAGAGCTACGGCAACGCCATCACGCTGGGCGCGGGCGACGACGAGATCGACCGGCTCGTGGGGGGCATGATCACGGACCCGCAGCGCATCCGCCGCTCCGACCCGGGCCGCCCCGAGGTGTGCAACGTCTGGGCCTACCACGGCATCTTCGGGACGCCCGCCGAGGAGCGCGACCAGATCCACGCGGGCTGCACCACCGCCACCCTCGGATGCGTCCAGGACAAGCGCCGGCTGGCGGCCCGGATCAAGGAGGTCATCGCGCCCATCCGGGAGCGCCGGGACCGGCTGGTCGACGACCCCGACCGGCTGGAGGCCATCCTCGCCGAGGGGGCCGAGCGCGCCCGCGCCGTGGCCCGGCCGGTGCTGGCCGAGGCCAAGGAGGCCATGGGGCTCTGACCGGGGCCCGCCGCCGATGGTGACCCCGCCCGACCCCCTGCGCCTGCCGCTCGAGCTCGACCTCTTCGAGGGTCCGCTCGACCTGCTGCTGACGCTGGTGCTCCGCGAGGAGGTGTCGCTCGCCGAGCTCGCCGTCGCCGACGTCGTCACGGCCGCCCTCGACGGCGAGGAGCCCTGGGACCCGCCGACGGCCGGCGAGCTCATCGTGCTGCTCGCGGCGCTGGTCGACCTGAAGTCGCGGCGGCTCGTGGGGGAGGACGAGGACGACCTGGAGCCCGACGCCGAGGCCGAGGAGGTCCGCGAGCGCCTGGCGCAGCGGTTGATCGCCTACGCACCGTTCGCCCGGGCCGCCGCCTGGCTGCGCGACCACGACGGCGCGGCCGGGGCGGTGCGGTACCGGCGCGTCCCGCTGGACGACGCCGCCGCGGCGCCCGTCCGCGGCGAGCCCGCCCTCCTGGCCGCCGCGATGGACCGCCTGCTGCGCGAGCCACCCGTCCCGTCGCTCGCCCACCTCAACACGGGACGCGTCAACGTGACCGAGCTCATCCACCGCCTGCGCGCCGCGCTGCGCGCCGGTGGCGCCGTCAGCTTCGAGGGCCAGGTCGCGGGAGGCGGGCCGCTGCGGGAGGGCACCACGCTGCTCGCCGCGCTGGAGCTCGCGCACCGGGGCGAGGCCGTGCTCGACCAGCCGGTGCCCTTCGGCGACATCGAGATCCGCCGGTCGCGGCCCGCCGGGCCGGCCCCCGGGGGTGGGGCGTGAACGGGCTGGCGCGGGCGGTGGAGGCCCTGCTGTTCCTCTCGCCGGAGCCGCTACCGCTGGACCGGCTCGCCGATCTCACCGGCGAGGCGCCGGGCTTCGTCGAACGGGCGCTCGGCGAGCTGGAGGAGCGCCACCACGCGGGCACCGGCCTGGAGCTGGCCGAGGTCGCCGGCGGCTGGCGCCTGCGCACCCGCGCGGACCTCGGCGAGATCTGCGACCGCCTGCGCGCGCGGCCCCCCGAGGAGCGCCTGTCACCGGCCGCCCTGGAGACGCTCGCCGTGGTCGCCTACCTGGAGCCGATCGGCCGGCCCGAGATCTCCCGTCTGCGCGGCGTCTCGGCCGACGCCACCGTGGCCCTGCTTGCCGAGCGCGGGCTGCTGGAGGAGGCGGGCCGCGCCGAGGGCGGCGGGGCCATGCGGTACCGCACCACACGCGCCTTCCAGGAGCGCTTCGGCCTGCGCGGACCCGGGGACCTGCCGCCGCTCGAGCGCTTCGAGCTGACGGGCGAGGAGGCCGCCGAGATCCGGCGGCGCCTCGCCGAGGACGGGCACCTGCCGGCGCCCGGGGAGGGGGAGGCCTGATGGCCGAGTGGCCGACGCCGGGGACCCGCATCCACCGTGCGCTCGCACAGGCGGGCGTCGCCAGCCGCCGCGCCGCGGAGCGCCTGGTCGCCGAGGGCCGGGTGACGGTCAACGGCGCGCCCGCCGAGACGGGTCGCCAGGTGGGCCCGGGGGATCTCATCCGCGTGGACGGCCGGGTGGTCGCGCCCGAGCCCGTGCGCGTGCTGCTGCTCAACAAGGCCGCGGGCACCGTCTCCACCGCCCGCGATCCGGAGGGGCGCCCCACGGTGCTCGACGGGCTCCCCCGCGAGGTGCGCCTCTACCCGGTGGGTCGCCTCGACCTCGACACCACCGGCGCGCTGCTGATCACCAACGACGGGGACCTCGCCAACCGCCTGATGCACCCGCGCTCGCACGTCCCCAAGACCTACGAGGTGCTGGTGGAGGGGCGGGTGTCGGCCGAGACGGTGCGCCGCCTGCGTCGCGGCGTGACCCTGGAGGACGGGCCCACGCTCCCGGCGCGGGTGGAGGTCATGCAGCGGCAGCACCCCGGGGCGACCTGGCTGCTGATCGAGATCACCGAGGGACGCAACCGTCAGGTCAAGCGGATGTGCGCCGCCGTGGGCCACGAGGTGCGCCGCCTCCACCGCTCCCGCTACGCCGGCATCGGGCTCGCGGGCCTGCGCTCGGGGCAGTGGCGGGCGCTGACGCACGAGGAGCTCGGCCGCCTGCGGCGGGCCGCCGACGGTACGGTGCCCGCATGAGCGAGCCCCCGGCGACGCTCCGCGGGCTGCGCGGGGCCATCACGGTCGACGCGGACGACGCCGGGGCGATCCGGGCGGCCACCACCGAGATGCTGACGGCCATCCTGGAGCGCAACGGGCTCGGCGACGATGGGCTCGTCTCGATGCTGTTCACGCTGACGCCGGACCTGCGCGCCGAGTTCCCGGCCGTCGCCGCGCGGGAGATGGGGCTCAGCCACGTGCCGCTGCTCTGCGCCACCGAGATCGCCGTCCCCGGCGCGATCCCCCGCTGCATCCGGGTGCTGGTGCACTGCTACATGCCCGGCGACCGCGCCCCCCGGCACGTCTACCTGCGCGAGGCCCGCGCCCTGCGGAGCGACCTCGCCGACTGACCGCCCTGCGCCGGACCGCCCGCCCCCGCCACCCCGTGGGCCTGTCAGGATGGGACCGATGAGTCAGATCAGGTGGGACAACCGCTCCGGGGACCTGCGGGACCCGGTGCTGATCGCCGCGTTCCGCGGCTGGAACGACGCCGCCGCCGCCGCATCGGGAGCCGTCACATTCCTGGCGGAGCGCCACAACGCGCAGCGCGTGGGGTTCCTGGACCCCGAGGACTTCTTCGACTTCCAGGTCACCCGTCCGCTGATCGACCTGTCCGACGCCGAGGCGCCCGCGCTCACCTGGCCGGAGATCGAGATCGCCGTGATCCGGCCCGAGGGCGGCGGACGCGACCTCGTGCTGATGGCCGGGCCCGAGCCGTCGATGCGGTGGCGCACCTTCTCGGAGCTGCTGCTGGACGGCGCGGCCACGCTCGGCGTCGGGCTCGTGGTCACGCTGGGGTCGCTCCTCGCCGACGTGCCGCACACCCGGCCGGTCCGCCTCACCGGGATGGCCTCCGACGCGTCGCTGATCGCCGGCCTCGGCAGCCGCCCGCCGTCGTACGTGGGGCCCACGGGCATCACCGGCGTCATGCACCACATGGCGGGCGCGCGCGGCGTTCCCGCCGTGTCGCTGTGGGCCCCGTCGTCGCACTACGCGGCCGGCCTCACCAACGCCAAGGCCAGCCTCGCGCTGGTCCGGGCGCTGGAGACCGTGATCGGCGTCGAGCTGGGCGCGGGCGCCCTGCAGGCCGCGGCGCTCGCCTACGAGCAGCAGGTCACGCACGCGGTGGAGTCGGACGGGCGCCTGCAGGCGCTCGTGGAGCAGCTGGAGCGCGCGGCCGACACGGAGCCCGTGGGGGACACCGGCCCGCTGCCCTCGGGTGACGACCTCGCCGCCGAGCTGGAGCGCTACCTGCGCGAGTACGAGGGCGGCGAGGGGTCCTAGCGGACGGGCCTCCGGGGCACCCCGGAGGCGGTTTCGGCGGGTGCCGCGATCCGCGCCGCGGGGGAGCGCCAATATCGTCGCCGCGACGCCGGCGCCACCC
>DATMJR010000007.1:0-6436 GCA_035553775.1 Miltoncostaeaceae bacterium
CGTGAGGTCGTCGCGATGGTCGGCGATGCCCTCGGCCGCCCCGTGCGCCTGCGGGCGACCCGGCGCCTGGCGATGCGGCTGGCGGGACTGGCCGTGCCGGAGGCCCGGGAGCTGCCGGACATCTGGTACCAGTTCACGACGCCCTGGGAGGTGGACGCGTCGGCCTTCGCGGCCGCCTTCCCGTCGCCGCCGCCGACGCCGCTCACGCAGGCCGTCGCGGAGACGGCCGCCTGGTGGCGGTCACGCGCGGCCTCCCGGTAGCGGGTCGACACGCGAACACGTGTTCGGTTACGCTGGCGGCATGGACCCGCCGTCGCCCATCCGCTGGAGGCTCGCCGACGACGACGGCGGCCGGCCGGACCTGCTCGGCGATCTGGTGGCCCGCGTGCCCGGCCGCGGCGAGCTGGTGGGCCTGGAGCTGCTGCACGTCAACGCCAAGCGCGTCGTCAACCGGGTGCCCCCCGTGTCGCGCATGCCCTTCCGGTGGACCATCAACGCCTACCGGGGGTGCAGCCACGCCTGCGCCTACTGCTTCGCCCGCCCCACGCACGAGTACCTCGGCATGGACTCGGGCCGCGACTTCGAGCGCCGCATCGTGGTCAAGGTCAACGCCCCCGAGCGGGTGCGCGCCGAGATCGCGTCCCCCCGCTGGCGCGGCGAGCACATCGCGATGGGCACCAACACCGACCCGTACCAGACGTGCGAGGGCCGGTACCGGCTCACGCGGGGCATCGTCGAGGTGCTCGCCGAGGGGGCCAACCCCTTCTCGATCCTCACCAAGTCGACCCTGGTGCTGCGCGACATCGACGTGCTGCGCCACGCGGCCGCGCGAACCGAGGTCATGGTCAACCTCTCCATCCCCACCGTCGACCGCGAGGTGTGGCGCCTGACGGAGCCCGGCACGCCCAACCCGTTGCGGCGGGTGGACGCCGTGGCCCGGCTCAACGACGCGGGCATCCCCTGCGGCGTGCTCGTCGCGCCCGTGCTTCCGGGCATCTCCGACGGCGAGGACCAGCTCCGGGCCACCGTGCGGGCCTGCGTGGAGGCGGGGGCGGCGTCGATCACCACCATCCTGCTGCACCTGCGCCCCGGCGTGCGCGAGCACTACCTCGGGTGGCTCGCGGAGCACCGGCCCGAGCTCGTGGACGACCACCTGGCGCGCTACCGCCGCGCCTACGCGCCCCGGCAGGAGCAGGAGCGGCACGCGGCCCGGGTGCGCCGCCTCGTGACCGAGTTCCGGGGCCGCTCCACCACGCCGCGGCGGTCGCGCTTCCACGCCGACCCCACGGCGTTCGTCCGCCCCGGCCCCGCCGCCGCCGGCGCGCGGCCGGGGACGCAGCTCTCGCTCGGCATCTGAGCCGCCGGGGTCACGCCCGGGGACGGCCGGGGTGCGAGGCCGGCGGCGCCACCAGCTCGACCGGGTGCACCACGCGCACGGGCGCTCCGATCTCGCGCAGCCCCGCCGCGATCTGGGCCGCGCATCCGGGATTGGCGACCGCCACCCGCGTCGCCCCGGACGCGGCGACCGCGCGGGCCTTCTGCAGGCGCAGCTCGCCCGAGAGCTCCGGTTGCAGCAGGCTGTAGAGCCCGGCGGCACCGCAGCAGCGGCCGTCGTCCGGGACCTCCACCGGACGGGCACCGGAGGCCGCCACCATGCGCCGGGTCTCCGCGCGGATCCCCTGCCCGTTGACGTGGTGGCAGGCGTCGTGCACCGCGACCGCGTCCGGCGGGCCCGTGCGGGCGGCGGGCAGGTCGAGCTCCAGCACGTCCCGCACCCGCTCCGCCGCGCGCTCGGCCCGGGCGGCCCACGCCGGGTCGCCCGCCAGCAGGTGCCCCCAGTCCTTCATGTGGGCGCTGCAGCCGGCGGCGTTGGCGATGACGACCTCCGCGCCCATCGCCTCGAACTCCGCGATGCGGGCCCGCGCCATCCGCCGTGCCGCGTCGGGGTGCCCGTAGTGCATGGCGAGGGCACCACAGCAGCCGCCCGGCGGCATCACGGCGCGGAACCCCGCCGCCGCGACGGCGCGCATCGTGGCGGCCTGCACCCGCCGGTACGCCACGTCCATCACGCATCCGCGCAGGACGCCGGCCACGGGGCCGGTACCGGTCGCCGCGGGCACGGGCGTGACCAGGTCCCGCAGGCGGATGCGGGGCGCGGCGCCCGCCAGGCGGGCCGGGAGCACCCGGTCGAGCCGGGCCGCCTGGGCCAGGGCGAGGCCGGCGCCGAGCACGCGCACGGCCCGCCGGCGCGGCATGACCCAGGCGAGACCGAGGCGCCGCAGCCCGCGCGCCCGCACGGGGCGCCGCGCCTCCACCTGCGCCCGGGCCGCCTCGATCATGCGCCCGAAGGGCACGCCGCTGGGGCATGCGGTCTCACACGCCCGGCAGGCGAGGCATTCGTCCACCATCGTCGTGAAGGCGGCGTCGACCTGTGCGCGCCCCTCCTGCACCGCCCGCATCGCCGCGATGCGCCCGCGGGGTGACGCGGTCTCGCGCCCCGTGACGCGGAAGGTGGGGCAGTGGGGCAGGCAGAGGCCGCAGGCGACGCACGTGACGATGTCCGACTCCCGCGGCGCCGGGCGGCCCGGGATCCAGGCGGGGCGTCCGTGCGGCAGCGGTGCGACCTCGGCCATCGCCCGACGCTACCGCGCCGCGGGGCCGGCGTCGCCGACGAAGAGCCCCGGATTGAGGACGTGGCCAGGGTCGAAGGCATCGCGCAGGCGCCGCATCACCTCCACCCCGGGGGGCGGCGGCCCCCAGGGATCCGCGCGCAGCGCCTCCGGCCCGTCCACCACCTGTGCATGCCCCCCGAGGGCGATCGCGGCGCCCCGGACGGCCGCCACCTCGTCCGGCGCCGCGACGCCCACCGCGCAGGTGCCCACCCCGAGCTGCGCCTGGAAGGCCAGCCCGAGGCGCGCCAGTCCGGCGGCGAAGGCGGGCAGGGCGGTGGGCGGCACCCCCGCCTCCACGCGACCGGGCGCCGCGGGCGGGTCCGGCCCGTCGGAGGGCACGAGCCCGGGGGGTGCGACGACGTCCGCCGCCGGCCCCACCAGCTCCACGTCCAGGCGCCCCGGGCCGAGCAGGATCGCGGCGGGCCGGTGCAGCCGCCGCCGCACGTCCTCGCCGAGCGCGGCCATCGCGGCCGTGTCCCCCCGCGCGCCGAACCAGGCCGACGCCGTCGGCCGCGGCCACAGCTTCAGCGTCACCTCGACGATGACGCCGAGCGTGCCGAGCGCCCCGACCGCCAGCCGGTGCAGGTCGTAGCCCGCCACGCCCTTGACGGTGCGGCCGCCCGAACGCACCAGGCGCCCGTCACCGGTGCACAGGACCATCTCCAGCACGGCGTCCCGGAGGGCGCCGTGCCGCAGGCGACGGCGGCCGCTCGCCGCCGTCGCCAGCAGGCCGCCCACCGTGGCGCCCGGCCGGTCGTCCGCCTGGGCCCAGCTCTGCCCCGCGCGGGCGAGGCGCTCCTGCAGCTCGGCGGCGTCCGCCCCGGCCTCCACCGTGACCGTGAGGTCGGCGGGCTCGTGCACGAGGACGCGGTCGAGGCCGGCGGTGGACAGCACGAGGTCGGGCGGCGGCGCGGGCCGCCCGCGGCGGGACGCCGTGCCGCCGCCCACCACGCGCACCGTGCGCCCGCCGGCCGTGGCCTCCCTCAGGAGCTCGGCGACGTCCTCCCGCCCGGCGGGCCGTACGGTGCGGGGGGCGGTCAGAGCCACGTCCCCGGGGGCAGCGCGTCCCGGTCGAGCACCCGTTCCCCGCAGCGCGAGGCCTCGGGGAGCACCTTGCGCGGATTCATGCCGCCGTGCGGGTCGAACGCCTCGCGCGCGCAGCCCTGGGCGCGCAGGCCCGCCTCCGTGAAGGTGAGCGGCATGAAGTCCCGCTTCTCGAGCCCGATGCCGTGCTCGCCCGACAGCACCCCGCCCACCGCGACGCAGGCCTCGATGATGTCGCGCCCGGCCGCCAGCACCCGGGCCACCTGATCCGGGTCGCGCCGGTCGAACGCGATGAGGGGGTGGAGGTTGCCGTCGCCGGCGTGGAACACGTTCATGATCACCAGGTCGTGGCGGGCGCCGATGCGCTCGATCGCCTCCAGGATCTCCACCAGGCGGGTGCGGGGCACGACGCAGTCGTGCAGGTAGTAGTTCGGGGCCACGCGCGCCACCGCGCCGAAGGCGCTCTTGCGCGCCTTCCACAGCAGGGCGCGCTCCGCGGCGTCCGCCGCGACACGGATGCCGCGCGCCCGGTGCCCCCGCGCCACGCGCACGACCACCTCCTCCTGCTCCGCCACCTCGGCCGGGGTGCCGTCGAGCTCCACCAGCAGCACGGCCGCGGCCGCGAGCGGCAGCCCCGCGCCGGTGAACGCCTCGACGGCCTGCACCATGCGGCGGTCCATCATCTCCATGGCGGCCGGGATGACCCCGTCGGCGATGACCCGGCCCACGCAGCCGCCCGCGTCGGCGATCGCGGCAAAGTCGATCAGCATCGTGCGCACCGCCGGCGGGTCGCGCGTGAGGCGGACGCAGACCGCCGTCACCACGCCCAGCGTCCCCTCGCCGCCCACCACGAAGCCGCGCAGGTCGTAGCCGGGCGGGTCCGGGGCCTCGCCCCCCAGCCGGACCCGCGCGCCGTCCGCCAGCACCAGCTCCAGGCCCAGGACGTGCTGGGAGGTGACGCCCGCGGACAGGCAGTGCGGACCCCCGGCGTTGGTCGCGACGTTGCCGCCGATCGAGCACGCGGCCTGGCTGGACGGGTCGGGGGCGTAGTGCAACCCGAGGTGCGCGACCGCCGCCGTCACGTCCAGGTTCAGCACGCCGGGCTCCACCCAGGCGCAGGGGGTCGCCGGATCGACCGACAGGATGCGGCGCATGCGGGCGACCGACAGCACCACCGCGTCGTCCAGGGGCACGGCGCCCCCGCACAGGCCGGTGCCCGAGCCGCGCGGCACGACCGGCAGCCCCGCGCCGGCCGCGATGCGCACGCAGGCGCTCACCTCGTCCGCCGTCTCGCACAGCAGCACCAGCCCACACGCGCCCTCGGCGATGGAGCCGTCGCGCCCGTACAGGAGTCGCTCGGTGGGGTGCTCGAGCACCCGCGCGCCCAGGACCTCCCGGAAGCGCGCGACCGCCGTGGGCATGACCGTGGCCACGGCGTCAGCCCCGCCGCCCGAGGGCGACCGCGGCCGCCGCCCGCTCGCCCGCCTCCACGGCGGCGAGCACCTCGGACCCCGGAGCGAGGTGAACCCCGTCGAGGGCCGCCAGCAGGCGCGGCGCGGCGGTCGCCGCGGCCAGGTGCGCCAGGTCGGGCAGGGGATAGGCGCCGGGCATGCGCACCACCTCCAGCGGCGTCGCCCGCGCCGGGTCGTCGAGCCACCCCAGCCGGACCAGCGCGGCCACGCAGCGGCGCGTCAGCGTGGCGTCGTCGAGGCCCCACAGCGGGTCGCCCGCGCCGGCGTCGCAGTAGCACTCCATCCCGACCGCGCCGCCGCGCCCGTCCGCCATGCCGGGGTCCCAGTTGCCCATCTCGAAGACCCGTGCGAACGGGATCGAGGGGTCGTCGACCTGGATCCAGGCCTCGTCGGTCATCGGCTCCCCGGCGACCCGCACGTAGACGAGGCACACGGCGCGCATGGGCACCGAGGGCGGCGCGGGGTGCGGCGGGTCCAGCAGCCGCAGGGCGGCGCCCGCGGGCAGCGCCACCACGACGTGGGGCGCGGCCACGTGGCGGCGCCCCCCGTCACCCTCGAGCGTGACCCCCGTGACGCCCCCCGCGTCGTGGTGGAGCGCCGCGACCCGGGTCCCGAGACGCACCTCGGCGCCGGCCTCGGCGGCCCGGCCGGCCATCGCCTCCATGAGCCGGCCGATGCCGCCACGCGGGAACCAGAACCCGTCGGGCGCGGCCTGGTCGCGCATCAGCCGCAGCGGCCGCGCGGCCGGGATCCGGCGGAGCGGGACCCCGTCGATCTTCTCCAGGTAGGTCCGCATCTCGGACTCCACCAGGCGGGCGCCGAACAGGGCGGGGAGCACCTCGGCCGCGCTGGCGTCGGCCGCCCCGGCGTCCGCGTCCCGCACCTCCCGGTTCCCGCCGGCGCGCTGGTCCAGGTAGCGACCCCGCCGAACCCGCCCGTCCCGCACGGAGGAGACCGGGCGCGGCACCCAGACGAGGCCGTCGCGCAGCAGGTCGCGCAGCCATTCGCGCCGGCGGGCGTCGCGCACGAACGGGATGTGGCCCCCCAGGTCGTAGCGCAGCCCGTCGCGCGCGCGTGTGCGGCAGAGGCCGCCGGGCGCGTCCGCGGCCTCGACGAGGGTGACGCGCGCGCCGTCGCGGGCCAGGGCCAGCGCGGCCCCCAGGCCCGCGGGGCCCGCCCCGAGCACCACGCAGTCCGCCGTCACAGTCGGCAGCGTGCCCGCGCCCTGGGGGCGCGTCAACGCGGGAC
>DATMJR010000008.1:0-11505 GCA_035553775.1 Miltoncostaeaceae bacterium
CTCCTGGGATCGGTGCGGCGAGGGGGGACCCGCCGCGGCCGGGGACGTTACGCCGCGTCCCCCCGGGCGCGCGTCCGGGTCTCCGCGGGTGCCGCGCCGCGGTGCGCCCCGGATGCGGCGGGCCGCGGCGGCGCCTAATCTGCCGCCCCATGACCCGACTCCCCCTCCTCGCCGCGGCCGCGGCCGCCGGGCTCGCCCTGCCCGCCGCCGCCTCCGCCGTCATCGTCCCGCAGCACTCCATCGGCGACGTGCGCATCGGTTACACCGCCGTCCAGACGGTGGACGCCGCCGGGCCCCCGCTGGTCGTCAACACCGGGCGCAACATCTTCGGCCGCTACGTCCAGTACCGGTACCGCGGCTTCAGCGTCAACTTCCAGGGCGCCCGCCGGGTCACCTCCGTGTCCACCCGGTCCACGCTGCAGCGCACCCGCGGAGGGGTCGGCGTCGGCACCACCGAGGCGGTGCTGCGGAGCCGCATCCGCGGCGTGACCTGCTCCACCTTCAGCGGGTTCCGCAACTGCGTGCTCGGCGTCGAGGAGCCCGGCCGTAGGGTGACCGCGTTCGCGATGCGCAACGGTCGCGTGGCGCAGGTCACGATCGGGATCGTCATCGACTGAGGCCGGCGGCGCGCGCGTCGCCGCCAGGAACGTCGGCTGGGCGCGGGCGGCCGCGCCTGTGCCGGGCGCGGCCTGGGGGCGGGCGACCGGAGCCCGCGGGTGCCGCCGCCGCGGGCGCCTCCCGGCGGCGCGGGGCGGGCCCGGGCACGACGGCCGGGCGGCCGCGGGCCGGCCGAGGGCCCTCAGTGGGCCGGCCGCGCCAGCACGAGGGCGAAGTCGCCCGCGGGATCCGTCCAGAAGCGGTCCACCCGCAGCCCGGCGTCGCGCAGCTCGCCCTGCAGACCCTCGCGGCGGAACTTCGCGCTGATCTCGGTGCGGATCTCCTCGCCGGCGTCCACCGCGATGTCCAGGTCGACGGCGTGCAGGCGCAGGCGCTGCGGGACGGTGGACCGCAGCGACATCTCCATCCACTCGACGTCCGGGTCCCACCGGGCCACGTGCTCCCACCGGCGGGGGTCGGCGTCACCCTCCAGCTCCCGGTTGAGCACGTGCAGGACATTGCGGTTGAAGGCGGCGGTGACACCCGCCGCGGCTCCCAGCAGGAACGCGTCACCGGGCCCGAGCACGTCGGCGACATCGCGCAGGAACATGGCGCGCGCGGCCGGCGGCAGGTTGCCGATCGTGCTGCCCAGGAACGCCAGCAGGCGGGTGCCGTCCGCCGGCAGCGCGTCCAGGTGGCGCTCGAAGTCCCCCACCACGCCCTCGACGGCCATGTCCGGGTACGCGCTGCGCAGGGCCTCGCCGCTGAGCCGCAGCGTCTCCTCGCTGACGTCGAACGGGACGAACCTCCGTGGACGGAGCGCGTCGATCAGCACGCGCGTCTTGTCGGAGGTGCCGGAGCCCAGCTCCATCAGCGTGTCCGCACCGGTGCGCTCGGCGATCTCCGGGGCGCGCCGCACCAGGATCGCCCGCTCGGTGCGGGTGAGGTAGTACTCCGGCAGCCGGGTGATCGCGCCGAACAGATCCGACCCGCAGGCGTCGTAGAACCACTTCGGCGACAGCTGCCGGGGCCGCCCCAGCAGGCCCACGCGCACCTCGGCGCGCAGGAGCGCGTCCCGCTCCTCGGGCGGGAGCACCACGCGCACGTCGAGCGCGCCGCCCTGGCGCATCAGGCGTCCTCGGCGAGCCGGATGCCCGCGAAGATCTGCCGCCGCTCGGGCAGGTCCCAGTTGCGGAACGTCACCCGGGCGACCGCGGGGTCCGTGGCCCACGACCCGCCCCGGAGCACCCGGTAACGGTCGCCGAAGAAGACCTCCGAGTACTCGGGGTAGGGGTGGGCGCGGAAGCCCGGGTAGGGACCGAAGTGCGACGAGGTCCACTCCCAGACACCCCCCAGCGCGGCGCGCATGCCGCGGGCGACGGGGGCGCCCGGCCGGGGCCGGGTGGGCCGCGGCCCGAAGTGGCGCACACCGAGGACGTCGTCCGGCCCCGCCCGCCAACCGGCGGCCGCCCGCTCCCACTCGGCCTCGGTCGGCAGCCGCCGGCCCGCCCAGCGCGCGAAGGCCTCGGCCTCGTGGAACGACACGTGCTGCACCGGCTCCGCCGCGGGCGGCACCTCGTCGACGCCGAAGCGGCGCCGGACCCAGACGGCGCCCTCGCGCCGCCAGTACAGGGGGGCCTCCGCTCCCTCGGCGATGCGCCAGGTCCAGCCCTCGGGCGTCCACAGCCCCGGCCGCCGGTAGCCGCCGTCCGCGATGAACTCCATGTAGCGGGCGTTGCTGACCGGGTATCGCTCGATGCGGAAGGCCTCCAGCCACACCCGGTGCGCGGGCCGCTCGTTGTCGTAGGTCACCCGGGCGTCGTCGGTGCCCAGCGTGGCCGGCCCGGCCGGGACGAGGACGGGCTCCGAACCGCCGGCCGGGATGTCGTCGAGGTGCGGAGGGGTCGGCAGGTACCAGCCCGACAGCTGCAGCGTCTGCAGCATCGTCTCCACGTGCTGCAGCTCGTGCTGCACCACCAGCGGCACCGGCAGCGCCGCCCGCTCCCCGGCGTCCGCCGCGGCGAGCCGTGCGCGGACGCGCTCGCGCACGTCGTCCATGAAGGCGAAGGCCTCCGCCGCCCCGAGCAGCGGGAGCGCCGCGCGCTCGGCGCGGCCGTGCGCGAAGGCGTCGTACAGATCGTCGAACCGGGGGTCCCCCTCCGCGGGCAGGCGTCCCCCGTCGCGCAGGAGCCACAGCTCCTCGTAGTGCGCGATGTGCGCCAGATCCCAGGCGAGCGGGGACATCAACGGGGAGATCTGCCCGGTCAGCTGCTCGTCCGTGAGACCGCCGACGACCGAGGTGGTCACGCCGCGTGCCCGCTCCAGCTCCGCGAGCAGGGGGTCCGCGGCCAGGGGGCGTCGCCATGTGGTGGCCATGGCGGCATTTTCGAACGCGGGGCACCGCCGGATCACCCGTCGTTCGCCCAGGTTGCACGCCGCGACCCGCCCCCCGGACGTCCCGTGTGGTGAAACTCACCGACGGGCGACGACGGGGGGCCGGGGCGGCTGTGCGAGACTCGGCGCCCGTGACCGCCGCTCCGCCCCTCGCCCGCGCCGTCGTCGTCGGCACGGGCGCGATGGGCCCCGAGATCGCCGCGGCCCTCGCCGCGGCGGGGGTGCCCGTCGTCATCGCCGGGCGCTCCGCCGACCGCGCGGGTGCCGCCCGCGATCGTGCCCGGGCCCTGTCCCCGGGGGAGGCGTCCATCGGCGCCGCGGGCATCGGCGAGGCCCCGCTGGGCGACGCCGCGCTCGTCGTGGAGACGATCGCCGAGGACCTGGAGGTGAAGCGGTCCCTCCTGGCCTCCCTGGAGGACGCCTGCGACCCGGCGGCGCTGATCGTCACGAACACGTCGAGCCTGCGGATCGGGGACCTCGCGGGGGCGCTGCGCCGTCCGGAGCGCTTCGCGGGCCTGCACTTCCTCAAGCCCGCCCACCTCACCGCGGTGGTGGAGGTGGTGCCGGGGCCGGCCACCGCGCCCGCGGTGGTGCCCACGCTGCGGGCGGTCGCCGCGGCGATGGGCAAGACCCCGCTGGTCGTCCGGCGCGACGTGCCCGGGTTCATCTGGAACCGCGTCCAGTTCGCGGTCCTGCGCGAGTGCCTGCACATGCTGGAGGAGGGCGTCGCCGACGCGGCCGACATCGACGCGGCGGTTGCGGACGGCCTCGCGCCGCGGTGGACCGCCGCGGGCCCGCTCGCCACCGCCGACCTCGGCGGCCTCGGCACGTTCGCGGCGGTGTCGGCGCTGCTGTTCCCGCACCTCGCCGCGGGGGCCGACGTGCCGGCGGCCCTGGAGGAGGCGGCCCTGCGTGGCGAGCGGCTCGCCCCGTGGACCGCGGAGGTGGGGGCCGCGCTGGACGCCCTGCGGGCGGATGCGCTCGGCCAGGGTCGTGCCCTCACGGAGCGGCGGCGGGCCCTCGGGGCGTGATCACCTGGTCCGCGCATCTCGGGACGCTCTTCGGCGAGCACCCGCCCCTCGAGCGGCCCGCGGCGGCGCGCGCCGCCGGCTTCGCGGTGCTCGAGGCCTGGTGGCCGCCCGCCCCGGATCCGCGGGCGTGGATCCGGGCCGTGCGCGTCGCGGGGATGCGCGCGGCGCTGGTCAACGCCGACGGCGGCGACCTCGCGGCCGGGGAGCGCGGCTACTGCAACCGGCCGGAGCGGCGGGACGATGTCGTCGCGGCGGTGCGCGCGGCGGGCGCCGTCGTCCGCGCCTGCGGCGGCCGCACCGTCAACCTGCTGGCCGGCCGCGACGACGGGGTGCGCAGCGCCGCGGACCAGTGGTCGGCGGCCGTCGACGCGGTCCGGGCGGCCTGCGCGGCGACGGCCGGTGACGGCGTGCGGATCGTGATCGAGCACCTGAACGCGCACGACGTCGACCGCCCCCTGCTGCCGACGCCGGAGGCCGCGGCCGCCTTCGTGGCCGATGTCGACCGGCCCGAGGTGCGCCTGCTGTTCGACGCGTACCACGCCGCCCGCATGGGCCTGGACCCGGTCGAGGAGGCCGCGCGCGTCGCCCACCTGATCGGGCACGTCCAGTACGCCGACAGCCCGGGCCGGGGCGCTCCGGGGACGGGCACCGTCGACCTGGCCCGCCTCGTCGCCGCCCTCGCACGGATGGGGTACGCCGGGGACCTGGGGCTCGAGTTCGTGCCCGGCGGTCCGACCGGCGTCGCGCTGGAGGGGTTGCGCGGCCTCTCACCCCACGCCCCCTTCCCGGCCGGGCCCACCCCGGCCTAGAGGGGCGCCGCCTCCGCGCGCCGCACGCACAGCAGGGCGACGTCGTCGCCGCCGCGCCGCGCCGCGTCGCCGTCGCCGTCGGGGCCGACGGCCGCGAACAGCGCGTCGCAGATCTCCCGGGCGGGCCGGTCCCCGAGGCCGCCCGCGGCGGCCCGCAGCGCCTCGAGCCGCACGTCGATGGGCACCCCCCGGCGCTCCACCAGGCCGTCGGTGTAGAGCACCAGGGCCGCCCCCGGGGGCATCGCCACCCGGGCCGATCGCCGCGCCGGCCCAGCGATGCCCAGCGGCGCCGAGCGGCCCTCCTGGAGCAGGGCGGAGGCACCCCCCGGCGTCGTGAGGACCGGGGGCGGATGGCCCGCGCACGCGTAGGCCACGCTCTCACCCCCCGGCGGGATCCAGGCGCAGGCCACGGTCGCCATGAGGGCGTCGGGCAGGGTCGCGGCGAACGCGTCCAGGCGCGTCAGGACGGCCGCGGGGGACGGGTCCTCGAGGGCGAGCGCGGCCAGCGCGGAGCGCAGCTGCCCCATGGCGGCGGCCGCGCGCACCCCGCGGCCGACGACGTCACCCACGGTCGCGACGGCGCCGCCGCCGGGCAGCGCCAGCAGGTCGAACCAGTCGCCGCCCACCTCCATGCGCTCGGTCCCCGCGCGGTACAGCGTGCCGACGTCGAGGCCGGGGACCACGGGCAGGCCGGGGGGCAGCAGGCTCGACTGCAGCTGAACCGCCACCTCGTGCTCGCGCGCGAACAGTCGCGCCCGGGAGAGCGCCTGCCCCGCCTGGGCGGCGAGGGCGTCGAGCAGCTCGCGCTCGTCCTCGTCGAACCCCGCCGGCGCCCGGCGCCCCACGACCAGCCGTCCGCCGCCGGCGAGGGGCAGCACGCCCAGCGCGCCCATGCCCACGGTCGCGGGAGGGGGATCCGCGGCCTCCGCCGCGTCCCACCACCGCGGGGCCGGCGCGCCGGCGAGCACCTCCGCCTCGGCGGGCGGCGCCGCGCCGTCGCCCCCGGCCGCGGCGCCCTCGCCGCCGTCGTCGGCGGGCGCCCAGGCCCACGCCACGTCCGCGCCGACGCCCGTGCGCGCGCTCTCCGCCGTGATCACCAGCACCTCGTCCTCGGAGTCCGCTGCGGCGAAGCGCCCCGACGCCCCCTGCAGCGCCCCCAGGCGGTGCGCCTCGGCCTGCAGCAGGCGCCGGCGCCGCTCGGCCGTCCCGGCGAGCTGGTCCATGCGCCGTCCCACCACGGCGGCCGCGCCCACGGCCAGCAGCACCAGCGCGGCGATGCCCCCGAGCTGCAGCGCGCGCGTCCGGTCCGGGCCCGCGTACGCCTCGGCGGCGTCGGCCTCCAGGAAGAACGTCCAGCCCGTCGGCTGGGGGTCGCGGATGTACGCGACCAGGCGCCCGGGCTCGCCCAGCACGCCGTCGGCCTCCTCGCGGTACCGGGCCCGGCCGAAGCCGTCGCCGGCGGTGTCCACGGCGGCGGCCCGCACGAGCGGCGCCCCGGACGCGTCCACGACGCGGTCGAGGCCGGGGGCGGCCAGCACCCGGCCCTCGGCGTCGACCACGGTGATGCGGTCGCCCAGGCTCCGCTCGAGGTTGCCGACGACCCGGCGGAGCAGCCCGACCCCCACGCCGCCGACGATCACCTCGCCGGTGGGGCGGCCGCCGCGTCGCACGGGCACGGCCACGGCGACGACCGGCTCGCGTCCGCCGGCGGGGACGACGGTGCGGATCACGCCGAGGTAGCGCGGGTCCGCGGTGGCCGCGCGCGCGTCGGCCAGCACCGGTCCCGCCGCCGCGGCCGCGGTGCGCGCGGGCGGGCCGCTGGCGGCCAGGAGCCGGCCCCGGGCGTCGAACCACGCGATGCCCTCGGAGAAGCCCGACTGAGGCCGCGCCGCGTACTCGGCGAGGGACGCGCGCAGCACCGGGACGGGCGCGTCCCGGGCCGCCTCGGCGCGCGCGATGGTGTCCAGCACCTCGAGGCGGTCCGTCATGTAGCGCCGGGCGTCGGCGATGTTCGTCCGCACCCGGCCCTGGGCGTCGTCGACCACGTTGAGCCGCGCCTGCCGGTGCGCCTGCAGGGCGAGCACCACGCCGATCACCCCCAGGGCGAGCGCGATCACCGCGGCGGTCGCCACCAGTCGTCGGCCCGGGCGGACGGAGCCCGGGGCGGCCCCCTCGGCGTGCCTCACGGCCCTCCCACGTCGCGATCCGCCGCCGCCCGACGGAGCGCGGGGAGGCGGCCCGGGGCGCAGGGATCATGGCGTGCGGCGGCGGTCCCGTCGAGGCCTTCCATCCCCCGCCGCTGATCCGCCCCCTCCATCCGCCCGTAGATGCCTCCGGTGACATCGACTCCGATGACGAGGTGAAAAGGTGAGGCGCACACGGAAGACCCCGCTTGCGGCGATCGCGGCGAGCGCAGTGCTCGCGCTGGGCGTCGCGGCGTGCGGCGACGACGAGAACTCCGGCTCCGGGACCACGGGCACGACGACCGCGATGTCGACGATGGGCCATGGCGACATGGCGGCCGCCCCGACCAACGCGGCGGACCTGCGGGTCACGCTGGACCGCCTGCTGGGCGAGCACGCGTTCCTGGCGACGGTGGCCATGCAGAAGGGCCTGGACGGCGCCGACGACTTCCGCCCCGCCGCCGCGGCGCTCGACCGCAACAGCGTCGAGCTCGCCGACGCCATCGGCTCGGTGTACGGACCGGAGGCGCGGCAGGCCTTCCTCGTACAGTGGCGGCAGCACATCGGCTTCTTCGTGGACTACACGGTGGCGACCGCCCAGAAGGACGCGGCCGGCAAGCGCAAGGCGCTGGCCGATCTCGACGCCTACACCACCGGCTTCGCCGGGTTCCTGGCGCAGGCCAATCCCAACCTGGAGCGCGACGGCGTCGCCGGACTGCTCACCGACCACGTCCAGCAGCTGCGCGTGGGCCTCGACAGCTACGCCGCGGGCAACCACCAGCGCGCGTACGCCCAGGCCCGTGAGGCCTACGGCCACATGTTCATGACCGGCGACGGGCTCGCCGCCGCCATCGCGCAGCAGTACCCCGATCGGTTCGCGGCCCCGGACAGCGCGGAGGCCACGGAGCTGCGGGTCACGCTGAACCGCCTGCTGGGCGAGCACGCCCTGCTGGCGACCCTCGCCATGCAGAAGGGCCTTGACGGCGCCGACGACTTCGACGCGGTCGCGGCGGCCCTCGACCGCAACAGCGTCGAGCTCGCCGACGCCATCGGCTCCGTGTACGGACCGGAGGCGCGGCAGGCCTTCCTCGCCCAGTGGCGTCAGCACATCGGCTTCTTCGTCGACTACACGGTGGCGACCGCGAAGAAGGACGAGGCCGGCAAGCGCGAGGCGCTCACCGGGCTCGAGGGCTACACGCAGGGCTTCTCGCAGTTCCTGGCCTCGGCGAATCCGAACCTGGACGCCGAGGAGCTGCAGAGCGGGCTCGCGATGCACGTCGAGCAGCTCCGCACGGCGATCGACCACTACGACGCGGGCCGTCACGCCGCCGCGTACACGGCGATCCGCGAGGCGCACACGCACATGTTCGGCACCGGCGACGCCCTGGCGGGCGCCATCGCCACGCAGTTCCCGGAGAAGTTCGGGTCCTGAGGCGCGACGGCCCCGGCCGCCCTCGCGGCGGCCGGGGCCCTGCGGCCTACGGGCGGCGGGCCGGTGCCGCCGTCCGGCGGCGGGAGCCCCGCGGCACCCGGTTGGCGGGGGCGGGGGCACCGGCGGTGCCGCCCGCCGCCGGACGCGCGCCCGCGCGACGCGCGGGAGGCGCCCCCACGCGCGGGCGTGGGCGGCGGCCGGGGACGCGCACCGGCTGCGGCGGCGGAGCCGGGTACCCGGCGATGGTCCCGTCGGCGGCGGCGACGCCGAGGGCCCGGGCGATCAGGCGCACCTGGTCCGCCTGGTCCGGGGTCACCAGCGTCAGCGCCCGTCCGGTGCGCCCGGCGCGTGCGGTCCGCCCGACGCGGTGGGTGTAGGTGGCCGCGTCCTCGGGCGGGTCGAAGTTGACGACCAGGGCGACGTCCTCCAGGTCGATCCCGCGCGATGCCACGTCCGTGGCGACCAGCACGTGCAGCGCCCCGGTCGCGAAGTGGCGCAGGGCGCGGTCGCGGGCGTTCTGGCGCAGGTCGCCGTGGATGGCGCCGGCCACCACGCCGTCGCGGTCGAGGCGGCGGGCCAGCCGGTCGGCGCCGCGCTTGGTGCGGCAGAACACGATCACCGGCCCGCCCTCCGCGCCGATCGCCGTGCGCAGGACGTCCACGCGCTCGTCCTGCCCGCACGGGGTGAACTCGTGCGTGAGGCGCTCGGCCAGCGGCGCGTCGTCCCCGGGGACGTCGTCCAGCGTCAGGCGCACCGGCGCCTGGGTGAACTCGGCCGCCAGCCGCCCGACGTCGCCGTCGAGGGTGGCGGAGAACAGCATCGTCGACCGCTCGGCGGGCAGCAGCGCGAGGATCGCCCGCACCTGGGGCAGGAAGCCCATGTCGAGCATCCGGTCGGCCTCGTCGAGCACGAGCAGCTCCACGTCGCCCAGCCGCACCTGCCGCGACGAGGTCAGGTCGATGAGCCGCCCGGGGGTCGCGATGAGCACGTCCGCGGCCGCCGCGCGCTGCGCCTGGCGGCGCGGGTCGGCGCCGCCGTGGCACACGGCCACGCGCAGGCCCCGGGACTCGGCCAGCGGCGCGAGCTCGCCGGCGATCTGGGTGGCCAGCTCGCGGGTCGGCGCCAGCACCAGTGCGCGCAGGCCGCCGCCCGCCTCAAGGGTCTCGACGAGCGGCAGCCCGAAGGCGAGCGTCTTGCCGGAGCCGGTGGGCGCGCGCACCAGCAGGTCGGCGCGCTCCATGGCCGGCGGCAGCACCAGCCGCTGGATGGGGAAGGGGTCCTGGATGCCGCGGCGCGTCAGCGCGCGCAGCACGGGCGTGGTCACGCCGAGATCGGCGAAGGTGACAGGGGTCACGGGCTCTCCTGCGGCCGGGGGGCCGCGCATCGGGGAGAGCCCAGCCGCGTCGCGTCCTGCGAGCGCTCTCCAGACCGGGGCGGCGATCGCCGCCCCTGCTTCGCGACGGGGCACCCCGGGGGCGCGCCCTCACCGGCTGCGCGACCAGGGTACACGCCCGGGCGCCGGGCGCGACCGGCGGGGCGTTTCGCCGCTGCGGGCCGGGGGCAGACCCCGTGCATGCCCGTGGCCATCATCACCGGCGCCGACTCCGGGATCGGCGAGGCCACCGCCGTGGCGCTCGCCGGGGACGGATACGACGTCGGCATCACCTACCGCTCGGACGAGGACGGCGCGCGCGAGACCGCCGCGAAGGTGGAGGCGGCCGGGCGCCGCGCCGTCGTCCGCCACCTCGACCTCTCCACCCCGGCCTCGGGCGCGGACGTCGTGGACGACCTCGCCGGCGAGCTCGGCGGCATCGACGCGATGATCAACAACGCCGGCACGGGCAGCAGCGCCCCCTTCCTGGAGATGGCGCTCGACGACTGGCAGCGGGTGATCGACGTCGACCTGACGGGCGCCTTCGTGGCCGGTCAGGCCGCCGCCCGGCGCATGGTCGGGCAGGGGCGCGGGGGCGTCATCGTCAACGTGACGTCGATCCACGAGACGCTGCCGCTGCCGGAGTCGGCCCCGTACTGCGCGGCCAAGGGCGGGCTGGGGCTGCTCACCAAGGTGATGGCGCTGGAGCTCGGCGCGCACGGGATCCGGGTCGTCTCGGTGGCGCCCGGCCAGATCGCCACGCCCATGACCGGCATGCACGACCGCGACCCGTCGGAGCGGCCGCTGCCCAACCTGCCCCTCAGGCGCCCGGGCCACGCGCGGGAGATCGCGGCGACGATCGCCTTCCTGTGCTCGCCCGGGGCGGGGTACGCCACGGGCTCCTCCTTCCTGGTGGACGGCGGCATGGCGCTGATCGCGGCGGTGCACGGCAACCAGGGCGGGTAGGCGGGGCGGGACGGCCGCCCGCGGCGCACGGGTGCCGCCGGCGGGACGGCGTATCCTGCGCGGAACCCCCATGGCCGGCATCGACCCCCACATCGATCCGCGGGGCGCGCGGTGGGAGCGCCGCCTGCACCTGCCGGTGCTGGTCGCGGCCTGGCTCGCGATCCCGACGGTGATCCTCTACTTCTCGTCGCTGGAGGGCGCGACCGCGGCCGTCGCCGTCACGCTGGCGTGGGCCATCTGGCTGGTCTTCGCCCTGGAGACCGCGGTGATGCTCGCGGTGGTGCGCGACCGGCGCGCGTGGATCCGCGGGCATGCGTTCGGCCTGGCGATCGTGCTCGCGACGTTCCCGCTGCTGACGTACCTGCTGGAGGGCCTGCTGGCGGCGCGGGCGCTGTCGAGCCTGCAGGGCGTGCGGGTGCTTCAGGTGCTGTACCTGGCCAAGGCGGCCAAGATCGTGAAGTCGGCGCTGATCGTGCGGCGCACCGGCGGGCGCGCCCGGCACCCGCTGCTCATGTCCGCCCTGTGGCTGGTGGGATCGGCCGCGGTCGTGGGCATCGGGCACCGCATCGTCACCGGCGAGAAGCACGAGACGCCGTTCCACAACCTGTGGGACGTCGTCGACGGCGTCCACCCGCTGGTGGGCGCCCTCGCGCTGGCCGCCGGGCTCGGGGCGCTGCTGGTGGTGCGCCGGCGGCCGCGGCCGGCGGCGCACCACCAGCAG
>DATMJR010000009.1:0-4511 GCA_035553775.1 Miltoncostaeaceae bacterium
CGCCCGGACCGTGGCGCCGGTCGCCCCGCCCGCGCCGGGGGGCCGACCGTCCCCGCCCATCCGACGGAGTGCGTGCGATGCGGGGCGACCGGCGCCACGGTCCGGGCGCGCGCGATCCGGCCGGCTCACCCGTTCCGCGCAGGCACCCCTGGCCGGCCGCCGTCCGGGCGCCCTCGGCTACTCCTGGCCGGCACCACCACCTGGGCACCGAGGGCCCCGCCCGCACATCCGTCCGGCGGGCCGAACCCCTGGCCGGCACCACCGTCCGGGTGACGACGACCGCGCCCGGCACCACCGTCCAGGCGCGGCAAGAACCCTCGCCGGCACGACCGTCCGGCGGGCGAGGACCGCGCCCGGCACCACCGTCCGGGCGCCGAGGACCGCGCCCGGCACCACCGTCCGGGCGCCAGGGACCGCGCCCGGCACCACCGTCCGGGCGCTTCGAGGACACCGGGCCGGCACCACCTCCCGGCCCGGGAGGGCTACTGCAGGATCAGACAGCCGTCCCCGAACATGGACGTCAGCGACGCCCGCAGGCTGCCGTCCCGCGGGTCGACGCGGTACCGGTCGCCGAGCCGGTACCGCAGCGGGCCGTCGGGCGTGTCCATGACCATCACCACCGGCGCCTCGCCGCCGTGGTCCACCAGCAGCTGGCGCAGGCGCGGCAGCTCGCGGCGCCCGAGCCGCGTGGCCGGCACCCGCAGGATCACGCGCTCCTCCTCGCGGTCGGGATCCGCGTCGAAGGCGGTGAAGGTGCGGGCCAGCATCTTGGTCTCACCCTCGGACTTCTGGTCGATGCGGCCGGCGACGAGCACGATGCGGTCGGGGACGATCACGTCGCGGAACTCGGCGAGCACGTCGGGGACCACCACAATCTCGATGCTGCCCTCCAGGTCGTCGAGGCGCACGAACAGCATCGGCTCGCCCTTGCGGGTGGTGATCGCCTTGACCTCTCCGATGAGCCCGCCGACCGTGACGAACTCGCGGTCCTTGCGCTCGCCCAGGGACCCGAGCCCGCACGTGACCGCCCGGCTCAGCTGACGCCGGCACACCTCGAGGGGGTGGCTGGACACGTACAGGCCGAGCGCCTCCTTCTCGGCCGCCAGCAGGTCGTCGCCCGACATCTCGACGGAGGGCACCGGCGGGTCGAGCACCATCGCCGGCGCGTCCTCGGCCGCGGTGAGCAGCCCGAACAGCGACTCCTGACCGGCCGCGGCGTCGCTGCGGGCACGCGCCGCCGCGCCCATGGCCGCGGCGAGCACGTCCAGCATGCCCGCCCGGGTGTCGCCGGTGGAGTCGAGCGCCCCCGCCTTGATGAGCGACTCCAGCGCGCGCTTGTTCACCTGCGCCTGGTCGACGCGCCGGCAGAAGTCCCAGATGGACGTGAACGGGCCGCCGCTCTCGCGGGCCGTGATGATGCACGTGACGGCGTTGTCCCCCACGCCCTTGACCGCCGTCAGCCCGAAACGGATCTCCTGCGGCCCGGTGACGGCGAAGTCGGCGCGCGACCGGTTGACGTCGGGCGGCAGCACCGACAGGCCCATGTCCCGGCAGGCCGCGACGTAGAAGGGCACCCGGTCCTTGGTGTCCATCACCGACGACAGCAGCGCGGCCATGTACTCGGCCGGGTGGTTGCACTTGAGGTACGCCGTGCGGTACGCCAGCAATGCGTAACAGGCCGCGTGCGACTTGTTGAAGCTGTAGTCGCCCGCCGCCTCGCACAGACCCCACAGGCCGTCGGCCACCCTGGCGTCGGTGCCGCTCGCCACGCAGCCCTGGATGAACTCGTCCTTGAGCGAGGCCATCAGGACCTTGTCCTTCTTGCCCACCGCCTTGCGCAGGTCGTCCGCGCGGGAGGGCGAGAAGCCGGCCAGGGCGCGGCTGATCGCCATCAGCTGCTCCTGGTAGATGGCGACGCCGTACGTGGGCCCCGTGATGGGCTCCAGCCGCGGGTCGGCGAAGGTGACCTTGGAGGGGTCGCGCTTGTTGCGCGCGTACGTCGGGATGAAGGCCATCGGGCCGGGGCGGTACAGCGCGACGAGCGCGATGAGGTCGGCGAACTCCGTGGGCCGCACCTCTCGGAGGGCCTCGCGCATGCCGCTGGACTCGAACTGGAACACGCCGAGCGCGTCGCCCTTGGCCAGCATGCGGTATGTGGCGGGGTCGTCGAGCGGCACCGCCTCGATGTCGAGGTCGCCGCCGCCGTTCTCGGCGATGAGGCGCAGGCAGCCCTGGATGACGTCGAGGTTGCGCAGGCCGAGGAAGTCCATCTTGAGCAGGCCGAGCGCCTCGACGTCGTGGTCGGGCAGCTGGGTGACGACGTTGCCCTCGTCGTCCACCCGCACCGGGATGTAGTCGGTGACATCACCGGGGGCGATGACCACGCCGGCGGCGTGCACGCCCTCGTTGCGGACCAGGCCCTCCAGGGGGCGCGCCGTGTCGATGATGCGGCGGACGCCCTCGTCGTTGGCGTACGCCTCCGCCAGCTCCGACCCGGGCTTCATGGCGTCCTCGAGGCGGATGCCGATGGGGCGCTCGGGCACGAGCTTGGCGATGCGGTCGACCTGCCCGTACGAGAAGCCCAGCACACGGCCGGCGTCGCGCACCACCGCGCGGGCGAGCAGCTTGCCGAAGGTCCCGATGCGCGCGACGGCGCCGTCGCCGTACTTCTCGGTGACGTAGCGCACCACGCGGTCGCGGCCGACCACGGCGAAGTCGGTGTCGATGTCGGGCATGCTCTTGCGCCCCGGGTTGAGGAAGCGCTCGAACAGCAGGCCGTGCTCCAGCGGGTCGAGGTCGGTGATGCGCAGCGTGTACGCCACCAGCGATCCCGCGGCCGACCCGCGGCCGGGACCCACCGCCACCCCGTTCTCACGGGCCCAGCGGATGTAGTCCCAGACGATCAGGAAGTACGACGAGAAGCCCATCTCCTCGATGACGTCCAGCTCGAAGCGCAGCCGCTCCTCCGCCCCCGCCGGGGGGCTGCCGCCGTAGCGCATGGCCAGCCCCTGGCGGCAGAGGGTCTCGAGGTACGAGGTGGGCGTGGTGCCCTCGGGCACCGGGAACCGCGGCAGCCGGGTCTCGCCGATGGGCAGCACCAGCCCGCCGCACCGCTCGGCGATCTCCATCGACACCGGGATGGCGTCCACGAAGTCGGGCAGCGCCGCGGCCATCTCGTCGGCCGTCTTGAGGAAGAACTCCTTGGTGTCGAACTTGAACCGGTTCGGGTTCGACAGCACGTCCCGCGTCTGGATCGCCAGCAGCGCCTCGTGGGCGTCCGCGTCGTGCTGGCACACGTAGTGCGCGTCGCAGGTGGCCACCATCGTCTGCCCGGCGTCGCGTGCGATCCGGGCGAGCTGCTGGTTGATGGGGTCCTGGACGGCCAGGCCGGAGTTCTGGATCTCCACGTAGACGTCGTCGCGCCCGAAGATCTGCACCAGCCGGTCGAGCTCCGTGCGGGCGCCGGGGACGTCGTCCTGCTCCAGCAGGCCGCAGATGGTGCCCGACAGGCACCCGGTGAGGGCGATGACCCCGTCGGCGTGCTGCGACATCAGCTCGTAGTCGATCCGCGGACGGCGGTGGTACCCCTCGGTGAAGCCCTTGGAGCAGAGCTTGATGAGGTTGTAGTAGCCCTGCGTGGTCTCGGCGAGCAGCGTGATGTGGGCGCGCTTCTCCCGTGCCGGACGCGCGGCCCGGTCGGGCACAAGGTATGCCTCCAGACCGACGATCGGCGTGATGCCGCGCTTCTTGGCGGTGCGGTACAGCTCCACCGCCCCGCTCATCACCCCGTGGTCGGTGAGGGCCGTCGCCGTCTGCCCCATCTCCTCGACGCGGTCCAGCAGGCGCGCGATCTTGCACGCGCCGTCGAGGATCGAGTAGTCGGAGTGGACGTGGAGGTGGGCGAATCCCGGGGAGGCGGCCATGGCCGGATGATCCCCGCCACGCGCCGGACGGGCAAGTCGGCCGGGCGCTAGATGCGGGGTATTTCGTCGCGGTCCACCACCACCCCTAGCGGCGCACCCGCACGGTGGCCGTCACCACCCGCGTCCCGCCGGCGGCGGTCGCCGCGACGCGCAGCCGGTAGGCACCGGGCCGGCGCGGCAGCGTCAGGCGCACGGTGCGCACGCCTGCCGGGACCGCCGTCCGCACGGCTGGCCCGACCCGGCGGAACGCGAGCCCGCGGCGGGTGCGCACCGGCCGCTGCAGCTCCACCCGCAGGCGCGCGGGTCGCGCCACCCGCAGCGTCACCACCAGGCGGCCACGCACGACGCGGCGCCCGGCGATGCGGACGGCCGGCCGCCGGACGCGGTTGCCGTCCGTGATCGTGACCGTCCGGGTGATCTCGCGGCGGTTGCCCGCCCCGTCGGCGACCGCGATCGCGACGGTCGCCCCGCCCGCGCCCGGCGCGAGGGGCACCGTGGTGCGGAACCGGCCGGCCGCGTCCGGCCGCACCGCGGCACCGGCGACGGTGAGGGCACCGACGCCGGACGGATCGGCACCCACGCCGCCCT
>DATMJR010000010.1:0-3128 GCA_035553775.1 Miltoncostaeaceae bacterium
CCCTCACGCCCCGTGGCGACGAGATCCTGCGCGCCAACGACGCCGACGCCGCCGGCTTCGGCGACCGCGGCGGCCTGCCGCTCCCCCCGGCCCGCCGTCTCGCGATCCTCACCTGCATGGACGCCCGCCTCGACCCGGCGGCCTTCGCCGGCCTGCGCGAGGGCGACGCCCACGTGAACCGCGATGCGGGTGGGCGCGCGAGCGACGACGCCATCCGCTCGCTGGTCATCTCCTACACGCTGCCGGGCACGGCCGAGTGGCGGGTGGTGCACCACTCCGACTGCGGCATGGAGTTCTTCGACGACCGCACGATGGGCGACCTGCTGGAGTCGAGCCCCGAGACGGCCGAGCCGGGGCCCCAGGGCTTCCGCGACGTCCTCAGCGGCCCGGGGAGCGTGCACGGCCGCTTCGTCGACCGGCTCACGATCGACGACCGCGCGCGGGTGGTCGTGGACGACGTGCGGCGCATCCGCGAGCACCCGCCGGTGCCGGCGCGCATCCCCAACCACGGGTTCGTCGACGACGTGGCGTCCGGGCGGCCGGTGGAGGTGCCGGAGGCGCGCCGCGTCGGCGCCGCGGCCTGACCGCCCGGGGCGGGCCGCCCGGCGGTCCCGCCACCCGGGCCGGGAGATGCCGCCCGCCTCCCCGCGCGCGGTGGGCGCCGGTCCCCGCGACCCCTGGCGGCGCGCCTCCCGGCGCGCGGTCGTGCTCGGCGCGGGCGGTCACGGCCGCTGCGTCGTCGACGCGCTGCGCGCCGCCGGGGTGCGCGTCGTCGCCCTGCTCGACGACGACCCCGCCCTGTGGGGCGCCGTCGTCATGGGCGTGCCCGTGGCCGGCGGGCGCGCCCTGCTGAACGGCTCCCTCGGGCGGCGCGCCGACATGGCCGCCGTCGGGGTCGGCGGTGTGGGCGACACGGGCCCGCGCGGTGCGGCGCTGGCGTTCCTGCGGGGCACGGGCGTCGCGCTGCCGCCGGTGGTGCACCCGGCCGCGACGGTCTCGCCGGCGGCGGTGCTGGGGCCCGGTGCGCAGGTGCTGGCCGGTGCGGTGGTGAACGCGGAGGCGGTCCTCGGAGGGGGGGCCCTGGTCAACAGCTGCGCCGTGGTCGGCCACGGCACGCACGTCGGGGCGCTGGCCCACGTCGCCTCCGGGGCGACCGTGTGCGGCGACGCGCGCCTGGGCGCGGGCGCGCACGTCGGGCCGGGTGCCACGGTGGTCCAGGGGGTGCGCGTCGGCGACGGCGCCCGGGTCGCCGCCGGCGCCGTCGTCGTCCGGGACGTGCCCGCCCGGGCGCGCGTCGCCGGGCTCCCCGCGCGCCCCTGCGAACCGCGCCCCCCGGCGGGGGGGCGCCCCCGTCAGATGCCGGCGCCCGCCGTGAAGACCCGCTCGCGGCGGGCCGCCACCCACACCCGGTCGCCCGGCTCCACGTCGAGCGTGTCCGCCTCGTCCCGCGTGAGCTGCACCACCAGCGGCTCCCCGCCGTCGCGGGTCAGCTCGGCCCGCACCTCGAAGCCCAGGTGCACCAGGCGGTCGAGCACGGCCGGGTGGGTGACCCCGTTGGGGACGGTGCGCAGCTCGATGTCGTGCGGACGCACGAACGCGTCGCCCAGCCGGTTGACGGCGCCGACGAAGCCCATCACGAAGGCGTTGGTGGGGTCCTCGTAGAGCTCGCGCGGACTGCCCACCTGCTGCAGCCGGGCGTGGTCCATCACGGCGATGCGGTCGGCGACCTCCATCGCCTCCTCCTGGTCGTGGGTGACCAGCACCGTGGTGACGTGCACCTCGTCGTGCAGCCGGCGCAGCCACTGGCGCAGGTCCTTGCGCACGCGCGCGTCCAGGGCGCCGAAGGGCTCGTCCAGCAGCAGCACCCGGGGCTCCACGGCCAGCGCCCGCGCGAGGGCCATCCTCTGCCGCTGCCCGCCCGACAGCTGGCTGGGGAACCGGTCGCCCAGGCCCTCGAGCTGCACCAGGTGCAGCAGCTCGTCGACCCGGCGACGGATGTCCGCCTTGGCGCGGCGGCGCACGGCCATGCCGAACGCGATGTTGGCACGTACCGTCATGTGCTTGAAGGCGGCGTAGTGCTGGAACACGAAGCCGACGCCCCGGCGCTGCGGCGGCACCCCCGTCACGTCCACGCCGTCGATGACGACGCGCCCCGAGTCGGGCCGCTCCAGGCCCGCGATCACCCGCAGCAGGGTCGACTTGCCGGAGCCGCTGGGTCCCAGCAGCGCCGTGAGGGAGCCGGCGGGGATCTCCAGGGAGACGTCGTCGAGGGCGGTGTAGGACCCGAACCGCTTGGTGACCGCCGTGGCCGAGATGCCCATCAGGGCGCATCCTTCCTGTTGATGACGCGCATAACCATAACCGTGAGGAGGGCCAGGATGGCGAGGACCACCGAGGCCGCGTAGGCACCGACCAGATCGAAGGCCTGGAACCGCTCCTCCACGCGGAGCGTCAGCGTCTCGGTGCGGCCGGCGATCTTGCCGGACACCACCGCGACCGCGCCGTACTCGCCGAGGGCCCGGGCGGTCGTCAGCACCACCCCGTAGGCGAGCCCGTAGCGGATCGAGGGCAGCGTGATGCGCCAGAAGGTCTGCGCGGGGGATGCCCCGAGCACGGCGGCGGCCTCGTTCTGGTCGGTGCCCATCTCGCGCAGCACGGGCAGCACCTCGCGGACCACGAACGGCAGCGACACCACGATCGTGGCCAGGACGATGCCCGGCGTCGCGAAGATGACCTGGGCGCCCCGCTCGTTCATCCACTCGCCGAACCACCCGGTGCGGCCCCAGACGAGGATCAGCGCGAGGCCCACCACCACCGGCGACAGGGCCAGCGGCAGGTCGATCAGCACCGACAGCAGCGGGCGCCCGGGCAGGCGCGGCCGGGCCAGCACGAGCGCGGCGATGACGCCGAACACGGCGTTGCAGGGGACCGCGATCGCGGCGGCGATCAGCGTGAGCCGGAGGGCCGAGAGGGCCGTGTCGGACGTCACCGACTCCCACGCCGGTCCCAGCCCGGTCTCGAAGGTGCGCAGGAACACCAGGGCCAGGGGTGCGGCCAGGATCGCGACGAGGTAGCCGATCGCCAGCACGCGCAGCCCGTACCGGCCCCAGGGCCGCCCGGGCGCGGGG
>DATMJR010000011.1:0-4679 GCA_035553775.1 Miltoncostaeaceae bacterium
CCGCGATCCCGCCGAGGCGCGCCACGGCCCCCACGTCGCCCTTGGGCACGTCGCCCGCGCCGATTCGGGCGGCCGTCTCGGGGGCCACCAGCACCGTGGCGCGCGCGACGGCGGTGCGGCGGACGGCCGGCTTGTGCCCCACCCCGACCATGCGGGCGTGGCCCCGCGCGTCGAGGTGCGCGAGCGGCTCGTCAGGCATCGCCGGTGCTGGCGCGCTTGGCGGCGATGTCCACGAGCTGCGCGTCCAGCCACTTGCCCACGTCGTTCTCGCGCACGATGCGCTTGATCTCCTGGGCACGGCCGGCGCGCTCGTCGTGGGCCATCGTCAGCGCCTGGTGGATGGCCTCGGCCGTCGCCCGCACGTCGAACGGGTTCACCGACAGCGAGAACGACCCCAGCTCCTCGTGGGCGCCCGTGTTCTCGGAGAGGATCATCACGCCGGCGCGCTCGTTCACCAGCGGGCCCTCCTTGGCCACCAGGTTCATGCCGTCGTAGATGGAGTTCACAATCAGCACGTCGTAGTGCTTGTAGGCGGCGAAGGCCAGCGCGAGGTTGGACACGAAGCGCAGGTCGATCGGCATCCAGTCGGTGTTGCCGTGCTTGGTGTTGATGAACGACACCGTCTCGCGGATCTTCTCCGTGTACTCGACGTACTCCGGCACGTCCTGGCGCGAGGGCTGGAGCATCGCGAAGAAGGTGATCTCCTCCCGGAACTCCGGGTGCTGGTCCAGGAACACGTCGAACGCCTTGAAGCCCCGGATGGCGTTCTTGGACAGGTCCGTGCGGTCGACCCGCACCACCATGTGCGCCCGCCGCCGGCGCAGGATCGGGCCCTCCTCGGCCGCGACCTCGCGCGACGCCGCGAACCCCTCCAGGTTGGGCGCGTTGACCGAGATGGGGTACGAGCGCACCCACACCTCGCGCCCCTGCCAGCGCACCAGGCGGTTGTCGTAGTCCACCCGCAGGTCCAGCAGGTCCTCGCAGCACAGCAGGAAGTTGCGTGCGTAGCGGTGGGTGTGGAAGGCGACGATGTCGTTCGCCAGCAGCCCCCGCATGATCGCCTCGCGCACGCTCGGCGGCAGCACCCGCCAGTAGTCCGGCTGGGTCCAGGGGATGTGGACGAAGAAGTGCAGGAACACGTCCGGGTGCGCGGCGCGGATCGTCTCCGGGGCGGTGTACAGGTGGTAGTCGTGGAGCATCACGATCGACCCGGGGCGCCGCGCGATCTCCGCCCCCACGGCCTCGGCGAACAGGGAGTTGGCCACCACGTAGCCGTCCTCCCACGCCTCCATCTCCTCGCGCCGGATGTCGGGCACGTTCGAGAGGTCCCAGAGGTAGTGCTGGATGAACCACAGCATCGGGTTCGCGACCACGTTGTAGTGGCGGTCGTACGCGTCCGGGGGGATGAGCACGAAGCGGCCGAGCGTGTCGGTGCCGAGGTGCGGCAGCGGGAAGCAGCAGCCGTCCTCGTCGGCCTCCCGCTGCACCTCGGCGTCCTCGTCGGAGATCGCCGCCGAGATCCAGATCGCGGGGGTGTGGTCGGTGAGGCCGGTCAGGGCGGTCACCAGCCCGCCTCCCCCCGGGCGGATCACCCGCTCGCCCGCGTCGTCCCGGGCGAAGGTGGCCGGGCCCCGATTGGAGACCAGGATCACCCGCCGGTCCAGCTCCGTGCTCCCCACAGCGGCCCTCCGCGTCAGTGCGAGCGCGCCGAGACCCGGCGCAGGATGCCCAGCCAGTCGCGCAGCAGGCGCGGCGTGAGGAAGTCGTGGCGGACGTGCTGCTTGCCCCGGCGGGCCATCGCCCGCGCCGCCTCCGGCTCGCGGAGCAGGCGCAGGATCCGGTCCGCGCACTCCTCGGCGGACGACACCAGGTACCCGGTCTCGCCGTCGAGCACCTGCAGGGGGATGCCGCCGACCTTGCCCGCCACCGTGGGGCGGGCCTTCCACAGGGCCTCGGTGACCGTCAGCCCGAAGCCCTCCCGGATGGACTTCTGCACCACGGCGGCCGCCTGGGTCTGGAAGGCGTTCACCTCGACGCCGCCCACGTTGTTCAGGTTGGACAGGATGTAGATGTCCGGGTCGGCGGCCGCGTAGTCGACCGTGCGGTTGTAGTACTCGAAGCCCTCGGGGTCGTCGGTCGCCATCGACCCGACCAGCGCCAGCTGGACCCCGGGCACCTCCTCCTTGACCAGGCGGTAGGCGTCGATCACGCCCAGCGGGTCCTTCCACGGGTCGAAGCGCGAGACCTGGAGCAGCACCGGCCGCTCGACGTCGAGGCCGAACTGGTTGACGATGTAGGCGGCGTCCTCGGCCGACAGCGCCATGTTCTTGGGCGCGAGCGGGTCGATCGCCGGCGGCATCACCACCGGGTCGGGGATCGCGCCCGCCGGGATGTACTCGGCCATGTGGAAGACCGTGAGGTCGTAGCCCTGGATCATCGGCCGCAGGAACTCGAGGACGTCCGGCTGGGGCGCCGACAGGTCGATGTGGCAGCGCCAGATCCACCGCGCGTCGTCGAGCGCGGGGACGTTGCCGCGCATCCCCGCCGGCTGCGGGTCGTGCACGATCACCACGTCGTAGTCCCCGGACATCCCGCCGGCGTTGAGCAGGTTGTACCGCTCGAAGACGCGCTTGTCCTCGTCGGTCAGCGGCTGGTCCGCCCCCTGCAGGGCGTTGTGCATCTTCTTGGTGACCGTGAAGAAGTCGTCGCGCCCGAACATGACCTTCCAGTCCGCGCGCAGCCCGACGTCGTTCATCAGCGGCACGAGGCTGTACAGGATCTCCGCCACGCCGCCGCCGAAGGCCGTGGCGTTGACATGGCACACCCGCAGGCCCCGGACCCCGGCCGCCAGCTCGCGGATCTCGGCCATCAGGTCGCGCGAGACGATCGAGTGGTAGTCGGCGAGCGACTTGTGGCCGACGTTGACCTGGCGCAGCACGGTGGGCCTGCCTCGGGGGAGTGGGGCGGCCACTCTAGTCAACTCCGCTAGCCTGTCCGCCTTGGACGACCCCTCCGCCTCGTGCTGAACGCCCGGCTCTACCGCACCGCCTGGCTCGTCGCCGCCGTCGCCGTCGTCGTCGCGCTGCTCACCCTCTCGCCCCGCGCCGTCGCGCCGGAGCCGGAGGTCCCGCCGGCCGTCGACGGCGCGGTCGCGCGGCAGCTCGCGGACAACCTCCAGGGGTTCGCGCCCTCGCGCCCGCCGGGCACCCCGCTCACGGAGGACCGGTCGGCGCGGTGGGTCCAGAACCGACTGGAGCAGCTGCCGGGCGCCCGCGACGCCGTCCGCCGGCAGGAGTTCTCCGCGCGCGCGGGCGGCCGCATGCTCCAGATGGTCAACGTCTACCTGGCGCTCCCCGGCGCCCGCGACGGCGTCCAGCGCCCGGGGCTGCTGGTCGTCGCCCCCCGCGACACCCCGGCGGGCGTCGAGGGCCGCGCGTCGAGCACCGCGCTGCTCCTGGAGCTGGCGCGGCTGTGGTCCACCAGCACCCACCGCCGCCCGCTGCTGTTCGTGTCCACCTCCGGCAGCACCGTCGGCAACGCCGGGACCCGCTGGTTCCTGTCGCGCTTCAGCGACTTCAAGATCGAGGCGGCGGTGGTGCTGGACGGGCTGGGCGAGGGCGACGGCCCGGTGCACGCCTGGGCGGGCGGCCGGGACTCGGCGCAGGCGCTCGAGCTGGAGGCCCTCGCGCGCTCCGCGATCACGCGCGCCGGCGCGGAGCCCGCCGAGGTGCCGGGCCTGTGGGGCCAGCTGCTGCGCCTGGCGGTGCCGCAGACCTTCGGCGAGCAGGGCCCCTTCATCGCCCACGGCGTGCCCGCCGTGACCCTCTCGTCGCGCCCGGACGGGCCGCCCACGGCGGCGCCCGTCCCCGACGCCGAGCGCCTCGCGCGCGCGGGCAACATCGCGCTCGGCCTGCTGGGCGGCCTGGACGAGGTGGAGGACGTCGGCGGGCCCTCCGCCGCCGTGGTCCTCGCCGACAAGGACATGCGCCCGGGCGTGCTGCGGATCGTGCTGCTGCTGCTGGCGCTGCCCCTGCTGGTGGCCGCCGTCGACGCCCTCGCGCGCCTGCGCCGTGCCGGAGTCCGCATCTCGCCCGGACTGCGGGCGGTCGCGTGGCGCGGCGCGCCGCTGGTCGCGGCCGCGGTGCTGCTCCACCTGCTCGCGCTCGCCGGCCTGCTGCCCGCCCCCTCGGCCGGCGCCCCACCGCTCCCCGCGGACGCGCCGCTCGACGCGCTGGGCGGTCTCGCCGTGGCGCTGGCGCTCGTCGGGGCCGTGGGCGTGTTCCTGCTGGCGCGGCGGCGGGCCCGCGCCACGGGCGCGGCGCCCGCCAGCGAGGCGGCCTCGGGTCTCGTGGCACTGGCGGCCCTGGTGCTGGCCGCGTGGGCGGTGTCCCCGTGGCTGCTGGTGCTGGCGCTGCCCGCCGCCCACGCGGTGCTCGTCGCCACCGTGGCCCCGCGCCGCTGGCAGCTCGCGGCGCTCGCGGCGGCGGCGCTGCTGCCGCTGGTCGCCCTGTGCGTGTCGGTCGGGGACCAGCTCGACCGCAACCCGGTGTGGGCGGCGTGGTACCTGGTCGCCACGTCCGCCGCCGGCGCGCGCGGGCTCGTGTCCGGCGTCCTGCTGGTGGCGCTTGCCGCCTGCATCTGGTCGGTGGCCGCCCTGGTGGCGCTGCGCGCCCGCAAGG
>DATMJR010000012.1:0-4975 GCA_035553775.1 Miltoncostaeaceae bacterium
GTACCGGCAGCGCCAGCCGCGGCGGCGGAGCCGCAGGCAGAGGTCCACGTCCTCGCCGTACATGAAGTAGCGGGTGTCGAAGGGCCCGGCCTCCACGAGGGCCGCGCGCCGCATCAGCATGAACGCCCCGCTCACGGCGACGACGTCGTGCGCGCGGCCGGACGGGAGCCACGACGAGGTGTACGCGCGGGCGCGGGGGCCGGTGAGCACGCGGTCGAGGCCGGTGAGGAAGCACAGCGCCGGCCAGGGGTGGGGGAAGCCCCGCCGGCAGCGGCCGTCGAGCCGTCCGCGCCGGTCCACCAGGCGCGGCGTCAGCACGCCGAGCTCGGGGCGTGCCGCCAGCGCGTCGAGGCAGCGCCGGAGGGACCCCGCGGGCAGCACGGTGTCCGGGTTCAGCACCAGCACGGCGGGCGCCCGGCACCGCGCCAGGGCGATGTTGTTGGCACGGGCGAAGCCGACGTTCTCGGCGAGCGCCGTCAGGTGCACCGGGTGACCCCGGGCGACCTCGGCGGTGGCGTCTCCGGAGGCGGTGTCCACGACGTGCACGCGGAGGCGGACACCGGCGGCGGCCGCGGGCAGGCTGGCCAGGCAGTCGTCCAGGAGCGGCGCGCAGCGGTGGCTCACGATCACCACGTCGAGCTCGGGCACGTCCCGGGGGGAGGGCGGTTGGTCCGCGGGCACGCGGGAATCCTGCCCCACCGGCGGTCCGGCGCCCCCGCCCCGGGGGGCCGGTAGACTCGCCGCCGCCCGGGAGGATCCGCCGCCGACGTGACGATCAAGGCACTCGCCATCGTGCGCGCGCTCGACGAGGCCGCCTGCATCGGCGGCGTCGTGCGCGAGCTGCGCCAGCACTGCCCGGACCTCGACGTGGTCGTGGTCGACGACGGCTCGACCGACGACACCGCCCGGGTGGCCGCGGCCGCCGGCGCGCGCGTCGTGTCGCTGCCGTTCAACCTGGGCATGGGCGGCGCCGTGCAGACCGGTTACCGCCTGGCGCGCGACGAGGGCTACGACGTGGCGGTGCAGCTGGACGGCGACGGCCAGCATCCGGCCGCGGAGGCGGCGCGCCTGGTCGCGGCGCTGCGCGAGGGCGGCGCGGACATGGTCGTCGGGTCGCGCTTCGCGGACGGCGAGGGCTACCGCCCTCCGGCGCTGCGGCGCCTCGGGATCCGCGTGCTCTCCGGCGTGGCGTCCGCCGTGCTCGGGCGCCGCGTCACCGACGCGACGTCCGGCCTCAAGGCGGTCGGTCGTGAGGGCATCGCCCTGTTCGCCGCGCACCACCCGCACGACTACGTGGAGATCGAGTCGCTGCTGATGGCGGCGCGGCACGGGCTGCGGGTGACCGAGCTGCCGGTCGCCATGCGCGCCCGCACGGCGGGCCGCTCCAGCATCACCCCGGGGCGCACCAGCGTCTACGCGCTGCGCGCGGCCCTGGGGCTCGCCGTGGTGCTCGCCGGCCGGCGTGCGGCGCCGGAGCCCTCCGGGTGACCGCCCTGGCGGCGCTCGCGGTCCTGCTGCCCGCCGTCGCGCTGGTGCTCGCGCTGCTGCGCGCGGGCCGGCTCGAGGAGCGCCACGCGCTCGCCTGGCTCGCGGCGGCCACCGCGGTGTGCGCCGCCGTGGCGGCGACACCGCTGCGCGAGCACCTCGCCGGGCTGCTCGCCGGGGACGCGGTCACGGCGGTGCTCGCGGTGGCGGTGGGGGCGCTCGCGGCCCTGACGCTCACCGCGTTCGCCGCGCTCACCCGGGTGACGCGGCAGGCGCGCACGCTCGCCCAGCGCCTCGCGCTGCTCGAGGAGCGCGTCGCCGCGTCCCGCGCGGCGGACGGCGACGCGGGGGCGGTCGCCGGCGGAGCCCGGTGGGACGCGGAGGACCTGTCGCCCCGGTGAGGGTCGGCTTCGACATGACCCCCGCGCGCGCCGGTGCCACCGGCGTGGGCCGCTACACCTCGGATCTCGCCGCCGCGCTCGCCCACCTGCCGGGCATCCAGCTGGAGCGGCTGGGCGCGCACGCGGGCGGCGCCGGGCCCGTGCGGCGCCGCGCGGGCCGCCTCGGCACCGCGGTCGCCTACTACCCCGTGCTGCTCGGCCGGGAGGCGGGGCGGCGCCGGGTGGACCTGCTCCACCTCCCCGCGCCGGTCACCCCGGTGCGCGCGCCCGTCCCGCTGGTAGTGACCGTGCACGACGTGCGCGCCTGGCGCGAGCCCGAGCAGTTCGGGCGCGTCGGCCTGCGCCGTCACCGCCTGCTCACGACGCGGATCGTCCGCGGCGCCGCCCGCGTGCTGGTGGGCACGGAGCAGATGCGGCGCGACGTCGTCGAGTTCACCGGCGTGCCCTCCGCGCGCGTGCAGGTCGTGCCCCTCGGAGTCGACGCACGCTTCAACCCCGTCGAGCCGGATCCCGGTCGCCTCGCCCATCGCTTCGGCATCCCGCCCGGCCCGTTCATCCTCTGGGTCGGCACCACCGAGCCGCGCAAGGGGCTCGCCCCGCTGCTGCGGGCCTTCGCACTGATGCGGCGGCGCGCGCCCCACGTGGCGCTGGTGCTGGTGGGGGAGTGGGGGCTGGCCGACGCGGCCGTGGAGCGCGACCTCGAGCAGCTGGGGCGCAGCATCATCCGGCCCGGCTTCGTCAGCGACGACGAGCTGGTGACCCTCTACTCGGCCAGCGCGTGCTTCTGCTTCCCCTCGCTCTACGAGGGCTTCGGCCTGCCCCCGCTGGAGGCCATGGCCTGCGGCACCCCCGTGGTCGCCTCGAGCCGCGCGGGCATCCCGGAGGTGGTGGGGGACGGGGGCGTGCTGGTGGACCCGGAGGACCCTGACGCACTCGCCGACGCCCTCGAGGCGGTGGTGCTCGACCCCGCCCACGCGGCCGATCTGCGCCGGCGTGGCCGCGCGCGGGCGCGGCACTTCACGTGGGCGCGCAGCGCCGAGCTCACCGTCGGCGCCTACCGGGCGGCGCTCGCCGACCCCCTCTGATGGAGGTCCTCGCGACCGGGCTGCCGGACGTGCGCCTGGTGCGCCCCCGCGTGCACGCCGACGCGCGCGGCTTCTTCGCCGAGACCTACCGCGACGACCGGCTGCGCGCGGCCGGCATCACCGAGACGTGGGTTCAGGACAACCACTCCCGCTCGTCGCGGGGCGTGCTGCGCGGCCTGCACTTCCAGACCGCACCCGGTCAGGCGAAGCTGGTGCGCTGCGCACGCGGGGCGATCCTGGACGTGGTGGTCGACCTGCGCCGCGGCTCGCCGGCCTACGGGCGCTGGGAGGCCCACCGGCTGGCGGACGAGGACCTGCGGATGCTCTACATCCCCATCGGGTTCGCCCACGGGTTCTGCGTGCTCTCCGAGACCGCCGACGTCGTCTATCGGTGCTCCAGCTACTACGACGCGGCCACGGAGGCCGGGATCGCCTGGGACGACCCGGACGTCGGCGTGGAGTGGCCGCTCGCCGGCGAGGCCGTGGTGTCGGACCGCGACCGGGCGGCGCCGCGGTTGCGCGAGGTGGCCGACGGGCTGCCCTTCGTCTACGGGGCCTGACCCGCCGGAGGGCCGCAGCCGGACACGCCCGCGCGCTCCCGGGCGGCGCGCAGCAGCGCCAGGTACCGGTCGGCGCACGCGTCCCAGGAGTAGCGCCGCGCCGCCCGCCGGGCGGCGGCGGCGCCCAGGGCGGCGCGGCGGGAGGGGTCGGCGATCATCCCCGCCAGCGCCGCCGCCAGCGCCTCCGCGCCGCCGTCCAGCGGGAACAGTGCGGCGGTGTCGCCGACGGTCTCTACGTTCGGGGCGTGGTCCGACACCAGCAGCGGGGCCCCGGCGGCCATCGCCTCCACGATCACCGGATGCGTGCCGCCGACCTCCGTCGGCACGCACATCACGCCGGCGCGGTGCACCAGCTCCGCGTAGCCCCGGCCGAACAGGTAGCCCGTGAACACCACGCCGGGCCCGGCCTCCCGTCGCAGGGACGCCGTGTAGCGCTCGGCGTAGGGGGCGTCGCCCACCACGACCAACGGCCAGTCGCCTCCCCACAGCCGGTGGGCGGCCGTCAGCAGGTGCGCGTTGTTCTCGGGCACCAGCCGCCCGACGAACAGCACGAACCGCCCCGGCTCCAGGCCGAGACGCGCGCACAGGCCCGAGTCCCCCGGGTCCGGCAGCGATGCGCCATAGGGGATCGCGACGATGCGGCGGCCGTAGCGCGCCTCCAGCTGGTCGGCCACCGTCGCGCTGTCGGTGGCGGCCACCGTCGCGGCCGCGGGGGCCAGTCGTTCGCAGGCACGCAGGAAGGCCCGCGCCGCCTCGGGCCACTTGGCGCGCTCCGAGTCCAGCCCGTCCACCTGGAGCACCGCGGGCACACCGGCCAGCCGGCTCACGGGCACAAGGGGGGTGTTGCCGGAGATGAAGTAGAGGGCGGCGTCGGGACGCGCACGGGCCAGCATGTGTACGGTGCACACGGCGGTGTGCGTCAGCGTGTCCAGGTACTTGTTCCGGACCGTCGGCAGGTGCACCAGCCGCGCGCCGGCGTGGTGGGCCCGCCGCTCCACCATGTGGGGCCGGCAGTACACCACCACCTCGTGCCCCCGGGCGGCGAACCGCGCCGCCAGGTTCTCCACGGCGGTCTCGAAGCCGCTGTACCGCGCGGGGATCCCCCGCGTACCCAGCATCGCGATCCTCACGCGGCCACCTCCCGCAGCACCCGCCAGGCGGCGTCCCCCATCGCGGCCGGGGAGTAGCGCGCGGCGCGGGCGGGGCCGGCGGCGCGCAGGCGGTCGGCGGTGGCGGGCTCCAGGGCGGCGCGCAGGGCGTCGGCGAGGGCCCTCGCCGTCGGCGGCGCCACCAGCGCGGCGTCCCCGACCACCTCGGGCAGGGCGCCGCGGTCGCTCACGACAAGGGGGCTACCGCACGCCAGGGCCTCCAGCGCGGGCAGGCCGAAGCCCTCGTGCAGCGACGGGAACGCGGTGACCGCCGCCGCCGCGTACAGGTCCGCGAG
>DATMJR010000013.1:0-6820 GCA_035553775.1 Miltoncostaeaceae bacterium
CTCCTGAGGCCGGGGCGATCCGCCGATAGCGGGAGGGAGGCGGCGCGCCCGGCGCGTACGGCCGGCACCACGACCACCTGCGACGAGGCTGCGCATGACGGCATTCCCCCGCCCCCGGCGGCGTCACGATCCCGACGCGGCCATCGCCGCACTGGTGGCGGCACACGTGCGCTGGCTCACCCACGCGCGCCACGGCGCGCGCCGGGCCAACACGGGCGGGCTGGTGCTGGCCGGCGCGGACCTGGCCGGCGCGGACCTGCGCCGCGCGGACCTGAGCGGGGACGACCTGCGCGGCGTGCGGATGCCCCGCGCCCGGCTGGAGCGCGCCAACCTGCGCGGCGCCGACCTGACGGCCGCCCTGCTCGCCGGGGCCGACCTGCGGGGCGCCCTGCTGGCCGAGGCGATCCTGCACGGCGCGGACCTGCGGGACGCGGACCTGACCGGCGCCCACCTGGGGTCCGCCCTGCTGCGCGGAGCGGACCTGACCGGCGCACGGATGGACGGCGCGGTCTTGGATGGCGCCGATCTGACCGGGGCCAACATGGCCGCCACCCAGTGGGGCGCCGGCCCCCTGCGCAACGGGCCCCCCGTGCCGGAGACCGTGCACAACCTGTACGGGGCCCGGCTGCGCGGCGCGGACCTGTGCGGCTTCCAACTGCGGGGCGCGGACCTGACCGACGCCGACCTCGCGCGCGCCGACCTCGCCGGCGCCGACCTGACCGGCGCCTGCCTGTTCCGCGCCTGCCTGGCTGGCGCCCGGCTGGAGGGCGCCGGGCTGCGCGGGGCGGATCTGACGGCGGCCGACCTGCGGCGCGCCGACCTGCGGCGCGCCGACCTGCGGGGCGTGGACGCGTCGGGCGCGCGGCTGGAGGGCGCCGACATGACGGGCGCCGCTGTGGGCCCCCTGGCCGGCGCCCGCCTGGACGACGCCGTCCTGCGCGGACTCAACGGCGGCGGCGGCCTCGCCCCGCGGGCCCTGGCGGGCGCGCTGTCGCTGCGCGGCGCGGACCTGACGGGTGCCGTGCTGGCCGGCTTCGACCTGCGCGGGCTGGACCTGCGGCGTGCCGACCTGACCCGGGCCGATCTGCGGGGCGCGGACCTGACCGGCTGCCGGCTGGAGGGCGCCCGGCTCGCGGGCGCCGACCTGAGCGAGGCGCGGGCCCGCGGGGCGTCCCTGCAGGGGGCCGTGCTCCTGGCCGCCGTGCTGCGCGACACCGACCTGCGCGGGACCGACCTGTGGGCGGCCGATCTGACCGGTGCCGACCTCGGGCTGGCACTGCTGGACGAGGCCGACGTCGCACCGCCGGTCGTCGCCGAGGCCCGGGCGGTGCGCCCCGCGGCCGCCTGAGACGCGCCTCGGACGCCGCCGCCCCGGGCCCCGGCCGGAGCTCATCGGGCGTTGCCCAGCCGGCCGGTGGCGAGCTCGATCGCGTCCTTGAGCATGCCCTTGAGGGCGTTGCCGATGTCGTTGCCCCAGCCGCCGGCGGCGGTGGCGACGGCGGCGAGGAGCAGCGCCATCGTGACGACGATGCCGACGTACTCCACGGTGCCCTGCCCACGGCGGTCGCCGAGTCGGGAGATGCGGTCGAGCGCCCAGGCGTGCGCGTGGGCGGCGAGCAGGTGGCTCATGGGTGACTCCTCGTGTCGGATGACCCCACCGGGGGGCGGAGCGCCATGCTCCCGGCGCGCCGCGCGCCCGTGATGCACCGGGAGTGCCGGAGGCGTCACGGGCGCGTGCCGGGGGCGTCACGCTCCGGGGCCTCGCGACGCCGGGGCAACCGCCGCAGCACCCGTCGCACCTGGCGGCCGCGCGTGAACCACTCGACCGTCCCCCGGCCGGCCAGGCGCCCGAGGTCCCGCGCGACACGCACCGAGCCGTCGCGGTACCCCATCGCGCGGACCTCCCGGACCCAGGCGGGGAGCGCGCGGACGCCGGCGACCACCTCCCGCAGCTCCTGCAGGCCGGGCCGCCCGCCCCGCTCGCGCACCCACCCGGCCGGGTCATCGGCGAAGCGGCGCGCCTCCCCGGCGATCTCCTGGCCCGCAGACCAGGTGAAGACCACGCCCAGGAGCGCGCTGCGCACGGGGGTCGAGGCGCGGTCGAACCAGCGCCTCAGGCCCGCGGGCGAGGTGTCGTCGGGCCAGCGGAACCGGAAGGACCGCCAGACCGGCTCGATCCGGCTGACCGGCGGCGCGGGGGTCGCGAGCGCCCCCACGTCGATGGGCGGGCGCGCCGGGGGGTCGGCGTTGCGCGGCAGCCAGGCGGCGAGCGCGAGGAGCATCAGGGCGACCACGGCGACCAGCGCGGCGTACTCGACGGTCGCCTGCCCGCGGGCCACCGGCGACGGTCGCCCTGCGGAGGCGGCTCCGGCGGCGCAGGCGCGGGGGACGCGGAGGGCGGCGACGGACACGGGCCGACCGTACGGCGAGGGCCGTCACGGCTCTGCACCCGGCGGTGCCGCCCGGTTCGCGGGCATGCGCCGGCGGCGGCTACACTCGGCGTTCGGCCCGGACCCGGAGGTGACCATGTCGATCATCGACGAGCTGACCCGCCAGGCGGGGCGCATCGCCGGCGACGTGCAGACGTCCATCCGGCGCGCCCGCGTCGAGGGCGAGCGGCGCCTGCTCCAGCGCCAGCACCGCGCGGCGCTCGAGGAGCTGGGCGAGCGCGCCTACGCGCTGGTGAAGTCGGGGGAGCTCCCCGAGGCGCCCCTGGCCGCCGAGGTCGCCGCGGTGGAGGCGAAGCTCGGCGAGATCGAGGCGAAGGCCGCGGAGATCGACCGGACGGAGCCGGAGGGGCCGGCCGCGGAGGCCGCCGACGGCGAGCCGACGTCGCCCGAGGATCCCTCGCGCGCGGCGTTCCCCATGGTGGGCGGCACCGGCGGGCAGGACGCCGGGGGCGACGGGGACGATCGCTCCCCCGGACCGGGCTGGGAGGCCGCGGACCGCTTCTTCCGCAAGGACTGACGCTCGGGGGTTTCCGGGCGCGGCCGCGTGGCATGTAATCTGGGTCACCGACCCGGGCGTGGGGACGTGCCGGGGGAACCGCGAGGAGCAGGCGCAGTGAGGCCCGAGTCCGACGTCCAGGGCGATCACCGGTCCGAGGCTCCCGCCTGCCATCGCTGCGGGCTGCCGCTCCTGGCGGACGCGGAGTACTGCCCCTTCTGCGAGCGGTGGCTGGACGAGAGCGCCGTCTCGCGCGTCCTCGGCCGTCGCCGGACGGCCGTGCCGGCCCCTCGGCGAGTAGCCGGCGTGCCGGAGCGGGCGCTCCTGATGGTGGGTGCGGCGGTCTTCGCCGTCGCCGCCGTCGCGAGCGTCGTCGCGGCGCTCGCCACCTGAGCCCGCGCGGGCGCTCCGGCCCGGACCCGACCGCGTACACGGCGCGGCCCGCCGTCCACGGGCACGTGCCCGACCCCGATGAGGTGACCTGTGAGCAACAGCACGACCGCACACCTGCACACGACCGGTGACGAGGTCACGGGGCGCTTCCGCTGCGCCGCCTGCGACCTGCTGATCGCCTCGCCCCGCGAGAACGACGGCCGGATGGTGCTGCCGCCCTGCCCCCTGTGCGGCAACGAGACCTGGCGGCCGGTCGCCTGACCTGGCCGGCGGGTCCGGGCCGTCCGCGCTCAGCCCGCGGGCGGCCCGTCCCCGGCCATCTCGGCGATGAACTCGTCGCGGGGGATCGCCGGGAGCGTCTCGAAGTGCGCGCTCCCCCGGGCGCTGAGGTCCGAGGCGATGCGGGCGACGGCGCGCTCGTCGGGCGCCGTGATGACCGTCAGGAAGTCGTAGGGGCCCAGCAGGGCCCACTGCCGCACCACCCGGCCCCCGTACGCCTCGACCTCTCGGTTGACCTCGAGCAGGCGCTCGGGCGTCCGGCGGAGGTTGGAGAGCCCCTGCGGGGTCAGGGTGGACAGCAGGATGAACGTGCGCATCGCACCTCGTTTCGGGCGCCGGGCGAGGGCGTGCCGCAAGTGTGACACGGACCGCCGCCCGCGTCCCGGGCCGGGACCCGTGGGCTATGCTCGCCGCCCCTCACCACCACCTGCGAGGACGAGCATGCGCGAGGCGGATCCCACCCTGAGCGAGCTGCAGCGGGCCCTGCTGGGCTACGACCCGAGCGGGCTCGAGACGAGCCTCATCGAGTGGACCCGCGAGCACTGGGCGTGGGCGGCACGCGGCATGGTCTACGCGCGCAAGGAGGCCGCCGAGACGGTGTCCGGCGTGGGCGGCGTCCGCTCGGACGAGGGCAAGCTGGTGCTGGAGGTCGCGGCCCGCGTCGCGATCGCCGAGCGCGAGCTGCTGGCCCGGGCGATCGCCCACGTCCTGCCCCAGTGGCTGCAGGAGACCTACGGCCTCGTCCCGAACGACCTCGTGCCGCCGGCCCCGGAGGGCGAGGCCGGCTGACGCCCCCGCGGGCGGTGGTGCCGCGCGGGGCCCCCTGACGCCCCCGCGGGCGGTGGTGCCGCGCGGGGCCACCCGACGCCCCCGCGAGCGGTGGTGCCGCGCCCCGCGGCCGGTGGCGCCGCGCGCGCCGGTGACCGGGCCTCAGCCCGCCTTCGGCTCGGTGGGGTAACCCGCGGCCGTCCAGGCGTCCCAGCCGCCCACGAGCACCCCGACCCGCTGACGGCCGTGGTCGAAGGCCCACATGGCGATCTTGAGGCTGGTGGCCTCGCCGGGGCGGTCGTCGTAGAAGATCAGCTCCCGGCCCTCGGGCAGGCCGGCGATCTCCCGCTCGAACTCCATGGGATCGATGCGGACGGCGCCCTTGATCTGCGCGTCGGACTCGCGATAGCCCCGGTCGCGGACGTCCACCGGCTGCACGGCGTCGCCCATGCGGAACGACGCGAACAGGTCCACCGGTTGCCAGCGCGACACGTCATCCCAGCCCATCGCTCCCCCCCGTCGTCGGACCGCGCGAACGTTACCGGGAGCCGCGCGGCCGGTGGCGACGGAGAACGGGGCGGGGACGCCGCCCGGTCCGGGGGCGGCCGACCCCCACGCCCCTCCCCGGGAGGCTCGCAGCGCGGGGCGTCCCGGCGCGATGAGGGGCGGCGGTCGTGATCGGCGCCCTCGCGCTGCTCTCGGAGGGCGTGCTCGCCCGATACCGGCGCCGACCCCGGGGCCCGTCCTCCCCGGGAGGGCTAGCCGAGCAGCCCCAGGACGGACGCCGCGTGGCCCTTCGGCTTGACCTTGCGGAGGGCCTGCTCGATGGTGCCGTCCGGGCCGATGACGAACGTGCTGCGCTCGACGCCCATGTACGTGCGCCCGTACATGGACTTCTGCACCCAGACGCCGTACGCCTCGGCGACGGCGTGGTCGGGATCGGACAGCAGCGTGAAGGGGAGCCCGTGCTTGTCGCGGAAGCGGACGTGACTGCGGACGGGGTCGGGGCTCACGCCGATCACCCGCGACCCGGTCGCGTCGAAGTCCGCGGCGAGGTCGCGGAACTCGCACGCCTCCGTGGTGCAGCCGCCGGTGTCGTCCTTGGGGTAGAAGTAGAGGACCACGCGCTGCCCGGCGAGGTCGGCCAGCGACAGCGTGGAGCCGTCGTCGGCCGGCAGCGCGAACGGCGGGGCGGGATCACCGGGCTGAGGGGGCGTCACGGGGCTCCTTCGGTGGTGCGGGCTCCCGCCGACCCTACCCCCGGGTCGTGACGCCGCAGGGGGGGTACGGCACGGTGGTGCGTCACGCGCACCCGGGCGAGCACGGCGACGTCGCGGCGGTGCTGGTCGACGCGCTGGGGTCCAAGTACCGGCCGGCGCTCGGCCCGCACGCGCAGGAGGCCCTCGCCGAACTGATCGCGGCCGAGCTGGACGGCGGGTCCCACGGGTACGTCGTCGCCGAACGCGGCGGGCGGGTGGTCGGCGCCGCCCACCTGGCGACCGCCGAGGATCCGCCGCCCCCTCCCGCGTACGACACGCTCGCGCAGACGTGCGGGCGCCTGCGCGCGGTGTGGGCGCTGGCGGTCCTCTCGCTGCTGGGGCACGGGCGGCTCGCGCGCGACGAGGCGCACGTCAGCGAGCTGGCGGTCCACTCGGGGGCCCGCCGGCAGGGGGTGGGGCGCGCGCTGCTGAGAGCGCTCGACGACGAGGCGCGGGCGCGGGGCAAGCGCCGCGTCACGCTGTGGGTGACCTGGGAGAACGCGGGCGCCCGTGCGCTCTACGAGGGGCACGGCTACCGGGAGGTGCGGCGCGAGCCGTGGCGGATGGGGCGCTGGGTCTTCGGCGCGCGTGGCGCCGCCCTCATGGAGCGGCGGCTCCCCGAATGAGCGGTCTCCGGCGGCGCGGCCGCGGGGCCGTGGGGCGCGAGCTCGCCACCTGGGGCGCGGCGCTCACCGCGGCAGCCGTCGCGACCCTCGTGGCGTCCGCCGGCGGCGCCCGCCTGGGGGCGGCGCTCACGGCCGGCGTGGCCGCCCTGCTCGTCGTGGTGGTGGGGGTCACCGGGTGGCGGGCGCGCCCCGGCGCGCCGGTCCCGCCACGGCGTCCGCGCACCTCGCCCACCCCCTCGGCGGATCGGGGAGGAAAACCCGGCCCTCGTCAGTAGACGTCCCCGCCGGGTCCACGACGGACCCCGACCGCGAGGATCTTCCAGTGCCTGATCGTCCGGGTCGCGACCTGCCGCGCACGCTCACCGCGAGCGAGGCGGCGGCCCTCATCGGTGTGAGCGTCGCCACCGTCCGCGGGTGGGCCGACAGCGGCCTGCTCCCGTCCCACCGCACGGTCGGTGGGCACCGTCGCTTCGAGCTCGGGCAGCTGCGGGACTGGCTCGCGGCGCGGGGCGCCCCGGTCGCCGAGCGCCTGCGCCCGCCCCGTGAGGG
>DATMJR010000014.1:0-4868 GCA_035553775.1 Miltoncostaeaceae bacterium
AACAGCCGGTCTGGCCCGGCCGGCCCTTCAGGGCCTTGCGGTCCGGTCGGGCCTTGGGCGCCCTGCGGCCCGGGATCACCCTGAGCGCCGGCCCGGCCGGCGCACAGGGTCCGGCCGGCGCTCAGGGTGACCCCGGGCCGCAGGGCGCCCAAGGCCCGACCGGACCGCAAGGCCCCGAAGGGCCGGCCGGGCCAGACCGGTTGTTCATCCAGCCCACCCCGCCCCTCACCGAGCTGGCGACCTACCTGTGGGTCGACACCAGCCAGGACCCGCCGCTGCTGTACGTCGAGGACGGCCAGCCGTGACCCTGCGCCAGGTCCACCTGCCCGGCGGTGCCGGCGGACCCGTCGGCCGCGGCGGGCACAGCACGCTGCTGCCCGCGCTGACCGTCGAGAACCGGACGCAGGGAGTCCTCGCCGTGCCCGAGCAGCAGCCACAGGCCGAGCTCGTCCGCATCCGCTACGACCTCACCGGCCGACCCGTCAGCACGCTCGCGACCAGCACCGGCTGGCAGAACCCCGGCAACGCCGCCGGCCCGCCCAACGGCAGCCTCGCCAGCATCACCGGCGGGCTGTCCAGCATCAGCGGCAGCCTCACGCTCGACTTCGCCGACCCGGTCGGCAAGGACAGCCTCACCGTCACCGACGCCCGCCTGCTGTTCTACGGCCGCCTCCGCGGGGTCATCCTCGCCAACGCCTTCCTGCGCTACGAGCGGTCGATCAACGGCGTCAACACGCAGCTCATCGCGTTCACCGAGAACGTCGACCACCTCACCACCCCCTACGTCGCGCCCCTCGGCACCCCGACATGGGCGGAGCTCGCGACCGTCCGCGCCACCGTCGCCGGCCAGACCAACGCGGCGTCCGCCGGTGCCGTCGTCGAGCTCGACGCTGTCGAGCTGGTCGTCACCGCTTTCCGAGAGGACACCCTGTAGATGCCCCGCGCGATCCTCGACGCCGGCCTGGCCGACCTCCGCAACGCTGTCAAGGCCCGCTGGACCCACCTCGGCGTCGCGACCGACACCACCGCGTTCGCCGCCGGCCAGACCGCCCTGGACCCGGCGAACGTCGGCGCGACCAACCTGCTCATCAAGCCCGCGACGTGGACCGACGTCGACGGCACGACCGCCGACGCGACCATCACCGTCAACGGCACCAGCGAGCTCACCGGCCGGACCCTGTTCACCGAGGGCCTGCTCACCTCGAGCGCGCGGACGGCCGCGGTCGCCCGGGTCGTCCGGCCCGTCGGGATCGGCGTCGCCGCCGGCGACACCTTCACCATCGGCCTGCGCGTCAAGGTCACCGACGCCACCTGACGCCCGCGCCCGCCTTCCCCCGGGCACGGTCAACGCCCCCCGCTCTGCTTCGGCAGGGCGGGGGGCGTTCGGCGTGTCTAGACCGCGCGCAGCCCGACGGCCCGGGCGACCTCGAACGGCCGCTCGGGTGACACGCGCGCGTAGATGCTCGTCGTGTCGACGGACGCATGACGCAGCAGCGCCGCTGTGGTGAGGAGGTCGTGCCCGCTCGCCCGGTACCAGCTCGTGCCAGCCCAATGCCGCAGGGCGTGGGCCGTGCCCGGCACCCCCGCCGTGCGCAGGTGCCGGTTCACCGCCGCTGACAGCGTCCCGGCTGTCAGGTCCCACCACAGGCCGTTGCGGATCGGCACGGCCGCGAGCGCGTCGAGCAGCGCCGGGTGGCAGGGGACGGTGGCCGGTGATCCTCCCTTCGTCACGCGCAGGTGGAGCAGAGCGCCGGACGGCGTCTCCGCAAGATCAGTGGGCCGCAGCGCGGCGACCTCCATGCACCGCAGGCCGGCCAGGGCCATCGCCAGCAGCCACGCCCGCATCCGGCGATCAGCGAGCGCAAGGGCGCGCTCTAGGTCGGCGTCGGACAGCGGTCGCGGGGTGCCGCGGCGGACCTTGATGGTCGGGACCTTCGCGGTCGGGTCGTCGTGGAGCAGCCCTTCCTCGACGCACCAGGAGTAGAACGCCCGCAGGTGGGCGCGGTAGGTGCGGCGGGACTCAGGGGCGAGCGGGCGGCACAGGTACGTCTCGACGTCCTGGCGGGTGACCTCGCCGAGATGGCGGGGCGCGACCTCGCGGGCGAACGCGAGCAGCACCGCGCGGCGAGCCTTGATGGTGGTCGGTCGGAACGCCCGCAGGGTCAGAGCGGACAGGTGCGAGTCGAGCAGGGGCATTCCGGTGGTCAACGTGTGTCCTCGGGGTGAAGGCGGGGGCGAGGGCGGCGACTACCCCGAATGGGACCCCGACCACACATGCGAGCAGCAGCAGACTCATGCGGCACCGACCAGCAAGCCGTCGAATACCTCACGGCTCTCCCACGACAACCCGCTCTTGTTCAGGCGATAACCCTCGTCCGGCAGAAGCGCCGTCACCGGAATGTCGAGCCACTCGGCGATGGCGAACAGCTCGTTCACGTCGAGCGGCGTCTCGCCGCTCGCGCGTCGGGTGATGGCGGCCGGGGAGAGCCCGAGGACTGCGGCTAGGTCGCCCTTGCGTCGGTTGGCCCGGGCCAGTTCAGCGCGCAAGTTGCTCGCCACTGCTGCGGCCCACTGTGTCGTCATGCGGGAACCGTAACCGCTCAGCGTGAGCAGCACAAGCCTGCCGGAAGGTCAACCACATCTGTGAGCGTGTCCCTGTTGACCTGACTACCGATGAGCGGTAGGACTACCGGCATGCAGTCAACAACCGCCGCGAACGTGCGGGCCGAGATGGCCCGCCGGCAGGTCCGGCAGGTCACCCTTGCGCAGCGACTCGGCCTCTCTCAGGCCGCGATCAGCCGTCGGATCAACGGCGAGACGGAGTTCTCCGTGGCTGAACTCCTGGCCGTCGCGGACCTGCTCGGGGTCAGCGCGTCGGCGCTTCTGGGCGAGGACGTGGCCGCATGACCGACGTCCTGCTGTCCGACGTCGTGCAGCGCCGCGCGCTCAACAGCGAGGAGGCGCGAGGCCTGGTCGACTCAATCCGGGCTGACGTCGCGGACCTGTCCGAGCGGATCACCACCGCCTACCTCGGGCGGGCCTGGCTCGCCTTGGGCTATCCGAACTGGGACACGCTGTGCGAGGCCGAGTTCGACGGTGCCCGCCTCCGCGTCCCCCGCGAGCAGCGCGCCGAGCAGGTCCAGAGCCTCGCCGCCGCAGGTCTGAGCGTCCGCGCCATCGCATCGGTCACCGGTGTCTCCGTCGGCACCGTTCACGGCGACCTGGCAGGTGTTCAGGATCGAACACCTGCCGCTCCGCGCGTCGGCCAGGACGGCAAGACCTACGCGCCGACGCAGCCCCCCCGAACCACCCCGCCGCCGGTCATGGCCGGGGCTTCGCCGTGCGCGAGGGCGGGCCTGGTCGGCGTTGCCGGCGGCGGGGTGCACGTCACCACGACGAAGACCGTCGAGGAGTTCGTCGCCGACCGCGTCACGGGCGAAGTCCTCTCCGTCGAGGACTGGCAGGCCCGTGAGGTCAACCCGCTCGCTGCTGCCCGCGCCGAGGTCGCGAAGCAGCCCGCGATGCTCGCCGGCCGCGCCTTCGACCGCCTGCACTCCGCGCGCCTGCTCCTCACCGAGGCCGGGACCGCCGCCGCCATCGTCGCGGACCTCGCCCACGACGGGCTCGCCGACGGCGACCAGGGCGACGACTGGCTGCCCGAACTCGACGCGCTGCTGCCTCTGCTCACCGACCTCGCGAGCGCGCTGCGCCGCCGCAACCTCCGGAGCGTCCGCCCGTGAAGAGCCACCAGGCCATCGCCAACGCGCTGTCCGACTGGAAGGTCGTGCAGGACGCACCCTCCCTCGCCCGCGACCTGTTCGGCGCGCTCGACGACGACGAGCGCGATCGGCTGGCGCTGCGCGCGTTCACCGACGAGGTCCGTTCGACCCTGCGCCGAAAGAACGCCGACGGCGTCCCGGTGTACGGCAACGTCGAGCAGGTCGACGCCGCGACCGGCAGCCTCGTCCGCCGCTACAAGCAGACCGCCGCCTTCACAGTGGAGGACTAACGGGGCCGCTATCCGCTCGGCTCGGCGGCGCGCCGCAGCCGAGCAGCGCACCGTCTCGGCGCTGCGCCGTGACTGCGCCGAGCGCCTCGGTGTTCAGCTCACGATCGACGGACGCTCCGCGTGATCCCCACCGCGCCCGACGTCGTCCCCACCCACCGGGTCCCGCTGGTCGCGTTCGGCCTGCCTCGCCGCCGCTACGGCATCGACGACTTCGCCCGCCGCGAGCTCACCGACCACATCGACGCCCTGTGCGCCGCCCTGCACACCCGCACCCCTGGCGACTGCCCGGCGTGCGCCCGCCTCACCGAGGAGTCCTGATGACCCCCGACCTGCTGCCGATCCTGTCCAAGGGCGCGCACGACGGCCCTACCGCCGGCGCGTGCTTCATGGAGTACGCGTCCTTCCTAGCCGGGGAGAAGTGGTCCGACAGCCCGGAGTGCACGCTGCCGCTACTCGCCGCTGCGGCCCGCGCCGTGAACGACTCGGTGGACGACGCGACCCGGCAGAGCCTCGCGGTGCACATCCCGCGGGTGATCGGCACGGCGTGGCCGGGCCGTGAGGGGCGGGTGCTGGAGGTGCGTCTCGCGGCGTGGTGCGCCCGGCGCGTGCTGCACCTGGTGCCGGATGAGTCCCGGGAGGTGTGTGAGGCGGCTATTCGCGCGGCTGAGGGTTGGTGCGACGGGACGGTCAGCGAGACGGAGTGCGGGACCGCCGCCGGCGCCGCCCGCGCCGCCTACGCCCGCGCCGCCGCCTACGCCCGCGCCGCCGCCTACGCCGCCGACGCCGCCGCCTACGCCGCCGCCTACGCCGCCGACGCCGCCGCCGACGCCGCCCGCGCCGCCGACGCCGCCGCCTACGC
>DATMJR010000015.1:0-4047 GCA_035553775.1 Miltoncostaeaceae bacterium
GTCCTGGCCGCGGCGGCGGGACCGGCCCCCAGGCACAGCAGCGCCCCCGCGGCCAGGACCGCGGGGGCGAGGACGTGCCGCCGGCGGCCGTCAGGCCGCCGGCGGCGGGGTCCGCCGTCCCGGATCACCCGGTGACGCCTCCCGAGCGCCGCACGGGCGCGGGGTTCGGGATGCGGGTGGTGACGGTTGAGCGCCGGGGCCGCAGCCCGGTCGCCGTGACGGTGGCGGTGTTGCGCACGGTGCGCACCGTACTGGTCGGGTTCACCCGGACCCGCATGGACAGGGTCCGCCGCGCACCGGGCGCGAGGTCGCCGAGCGCCCAGGTGACGATGCCGTTGCGGATGGTCGCGCCGCGGGGCACGGCCACCAGGGTCAGGTTGGCCGGGACGCGGTCGGTGACCCGGACGTTGCGGGCGACCGCGCCGCTCGTGTTGCGCACGGTGATCGAGTAGGTGAAGCGGGTGCCGCGGCGGGCCGCCGCCGGACCGGTCTTCGTGATCGCGATACCCGGCGCCTGCGCGACGACCCCGCCGCCGGCGCGCATCCCGAAGTCGTTGTTCGGGTTCGGCGTGCCCGACGTGATCACGCGGTTGGGCCGGGTCGTCACCGTCGTCGCCGTGAGGCCCGGGGGCACCGCGACGCCGACCGAGTACGTGCCGGGAAGCAGGCTGGGGAACTGGTAGGTCCCGTCGCCCGCCGAGGTCGTCGTCGCCGTCACCGGGGCGCCGGTGCCCGTGGTGCCGGTGAGCGTGAGCGCGACGCCGCCGCGCACGGCCTCGCCCGCGTCCCGGACCCCGTTCGCGTTCGCGTCGATGAAGACCGTGCCCGACAGGGGCGCCGGCCGCGCGTTGCCGGCGACGAAGGTGCCCGTCCCGCCGTTCGGGACCGTCACCGTGCCGCTGGCGCCGCTGATCGCGACCCACCCGCTCGCGACGATCTCCTCGACCTGCCACACCCCCGCGGGCACGCCCGCGACGGTCACGCTGCCGTCGGCGCCGGTGGTCAGCTCGCTGGAGTTGCCCTGGGGGTTGACGAGGCGGAAGCGCCAGCCGGGGACCTGGGGCTCACCCGCGTCGGCGCGTCCGTTGCCGTTGACGTCCTCGTACTTGACGAGGCGGATCGTCCCGAGCTGGTCGGCCACGTCGAAGATCACCGTGGCCGTGCTCTCGGGCTCGGGGTTCGAGGTGGTGGAGTAGAACGCGAGCTCGGCCCGGTACCGGCCGGGCGCCGCCAGCGCCGGCGGGCTCCAGGACGCGGTGCCCGTGATGGGACTCGGCTGCCCGGGCACGGACTGCGCCTGGGAGAAGACCGGTGTCCGCGACCCGTCGAGGATGGTCAGGACCCAGCGGTCCGCGACGGACGTGTAGGTGATCCCGAAGGAGATCTGCTCGGTCCCCACACCGCGGGCGATGGCCTGGGGTGGGGTCGGGGTCCGGTCCAGCGAGATGCCGGCACCGAACGCGGACGGGGTGAGCGCCACCAGGGCGAGCAGCACCGTGAGCGCGGTGGCGGCGTATCGTGCGAGCCGTCGTCGGGTCGGCATCGGCAGCTCCGGATCGATGGGGACGGGGCGCCGGCCGGCGCCCACGGCAGGGGAGCATCCCCCGGAGCCCGCTTCATAGTCGGGCGCGACGCCCACTGGCAATCCCGCACGGCGGGGGATGGGGGTTTCGGCAATGGACGTTTCAGTGGACCCGGGCGCGCCCGGTGCCGTCGCGGACGGCTTCACGAGCACCGCGGGCGACTACGACGCGGCGCTCGACCGCAACGCCGAGGGCGCGCGGCGCCTGGTCGCGGCGGTCCCCGGGGGCACCTACGAGGTGCTGCTCGACGTGGGCTGCGGCACCGGTTTCGCCACGTTCGCGGCACTGGGGCGCCTCGGCACCCGCCGCGTCATCGGCGTCGACCCCGCCGCCGGCATGCTCGAGGTGTTCCGCGCCAAGCTGGACGCGGAGCCGGGCGTGCAGGCCGAGCTGCACGCCGCGGACGTCATGCACATGCCGGTCGCCGACGACGCCGCCGACCTGGTCCTGTCGGCGATGGCGTTCCACTGGTTCCCGGACAAGCCGGGCGCGCTGCGCGAGATCGCCCGGCGGGTGCGCCCCGGGGGCCTGGTGGCGCTGCTGGGGTCCGGAGCGGGCAGCGACCGGGAGCTCGAGGAGCTGATGCGCGGCATCACGCCGCCGGTGCCGCGCCCCTGGGTCGACGTGTTCGGCGCGCTGGGCTGGGACGAGGGACGCATGGAGGACGGTCTCGAGGAGGCCGGCCTCGTGCCGCTCGACGTGTGGACCGAGCGCCGGCGGCGGCGCGCCGACCCGGACGCCTACCTGGAGCGCCTGCGGGTGGTCGCCTCGCACCTGTCCGCGGGCCTCGCCCCCGAGGAGGTCGCGGCGCACGGGACGCGACTGCGCGACGCCCTGCACGCGGCGGCCGGCCCCCGGGGCTTCGCGTACACGTTCGAGAAGCTGTACGCGATCGCCCGCCGCCCGGGGTGAGCGGGCAGGCACTGCCCCCGCTGCCGGAGGACATCGTGGGCGCGCTGGCGGCGACCGGCCCGGACGGACCCTCGGTGATCCCGGTGAGCGCGCTCCACCGGGCCTCGGACGGCCTCCTGCTGTTCGCGCTGGCGCCGCACCGGGCCACGCTGCGGCTCCTGCGCGAGGACGACCGGGCCGCCATCGCGCTGCTCGGGCCGGACCTGGCGGTCACCGCGCACGGACGGACCCGGGTCGTGGCCGACCCGCTGCCCGGAGCGCCCTTCGTCGTCGCCCTCGCCCTCCGGGTGACGCGCGTGCAGGACACGCTCGGGACGCGCACCGTCGTGCACGACGGGGTCCGCTGGGGCTGGAGGGACGCCGACTCCGCGGCGCGCCACGCGCGGGTGCTGGACGGCCTGCGCCGTCTCGCGGACGCGGGGGGCTGACGCCGCGCCGCCGGCGGTCACCGCCGCCGGCCGACGAGCGCGCCGAGCGCCAGCAGGGCGAGGCCCGCCGCCGCGGTCCACGCCGCCGCCGGGGCCCACCCGTCCACCAGCCGCCGCACGAACGCGGCCGCGACGGCGCCGGTGCCGTCCGGGGCCCCGTAGCGCGCCGCCTCGGGCGCCCCCACGCGCACCGCCACCGGGACGAGCGCCAGCAGCAGGAGTCCGGTGCCGGCCCACCGCAGCACCGCCCGCCGGTCGCCCGCCACGGCCAGGGCGCCCAGCAGCGCCGCGATGCCGGCCAGCGCGACCGCCGGCCAGCCGTCCCGCAGCTCGCGGGCGCCACGGGCCGCGACCTCCGCTCCGCCGCGCAGGGGCACCGTCACCTCCGGGAAGGCCGACGCGGGCGGCACGGCCGCCGCGAGGGCCGGGCTCGTGGTGGTCACGGCCTCGACGACGCCCGGCCGCAGCGACGCCAGATCCACGCGCACGCCGCGCTCCGGGTCGGCGAGGACGTCCCGGTGCGCCCGCACCACGGCGGGCCGCAGGGCGGCGGCGAACGCCGGCCGCTGCACGGCGTCCCGCACCGCGGAGTCCACCTCGGCGAGCACCGCCGTACCCGGCTCCACGCCACGGGACCGCAGATCGGCCGCGAGCGCCCGGGTCAGCGTCCGCCCCACGAGTTCGGTACCCGGCTCCGAACCGAGTGTCTCGAGCGTGACGTCCGCGAACCGGTCGGCCTCCACGAGGTCGCGCCCGGCGTAGCCCATCGTCTGCACCACCAGCGCCGCCGCGAGCGCCAGCAGCACCAGCAGCGCCGCCGGCAGGGACCGCATCACCGGGCCCCCGGAGCGGGGCCCAGCAGGGCCCAGAGGGCGGCGTGGACGCTGCCCGGCACGCGCCCGCGGACCAGCAGGTTGCCGCGCAGGCCGTCGCCGGGGCGGCGCGCGGCGCGGGCGCGGGCGGGGCGGTCGTGCAGCAGCAGCCGGACCGGCCGCCCGCGCCAGCGCAGGCCGGCCGTCCAGACCCCGCCGCGCGGCGCCGGCGGCAGCGCCGCGTCCCGCCGCAACCCCGCGCGCCCCTCCGCGGTCGCCCAGAGGCGGGTGAGGGCGGCGACGGTGTAGGGC
>DATMJR010000016.1:0-12881 GCA_035553775.1 Miltoncostaeaceae bacterium
ACCGGACCATCCCCCCGCTCCTCGGCTCGCCGCGCCGCGCGCAGGCGGCCGGGCCGCGGCCGCGCGGGCGCCTACGCGCCGTAGTCGACCGGCGGCACCACGTCCTCGCCGCGCTTGGTGTGGGTGCCGTTGGCGGCGGCGGCCACGTCGTCGCGCTCCAGCTCGCGGACCGCGTCCCGCAGCTCCTCGGCCAGCGCGAGCCCGCCCTCGGGCATCTCGACGGCGTACCGCGCCAGCACCACCCGGGTCACCCGCATCACGTCCTGGGCCACCTCGGGGGCGAGGGCGACGGCGTCGGACACCGGCACCGGCCGCTCCTCCGCGACGGTGCGCACCCCACCCTCGCCCTCCTCCAGGGCCTGCAACAGCCAGGTGGGATCGGGCACGTCGCCGCCCGCCCGCAGCCAGAGCAGCCGGCCCGCGCGGTCGTCGCGGAACAGGGTGCCGGCCCAGCCCTCGTCGGCAGGGTCGGGCTCGGGGTTCCAGGTCATGGGCGCTCCTGCGCGCGTCGCCGGTCCGGATCGCGCCGGGTCACCGGGACTCCCGCCGCTCGGCCCGCGCGATCGCCCGCGCCAGTTCGTCCTTGTTCATGGACGACCGCCCGGGCACGTCCAGGCGCCGCGCCCGGGCGTACAGGTCGGCCTTGCTGTTGCCGCGCACGTCCACGCCCCCGTGCGTGGGCTCCGGGTGCTCGCGCGCGGCCCGGCCGCCCTGTGCGGCCTGGGCGTCCGACGGGCCGTACTCGTCCTTCTCCTCCCAGTGGTCGCCCACCTTCTCGGCGACGTGCTTCACCGCCGCCCACGCGGCGCGGTGCGCCCGCTCCTCGGAGTCGTAGCTCTCGTGGGCCGACGCGAGCGCCTTCTCATACGTGCGCCGCACCTTCGCGGGCGAGCGCCGCAGGGTGCCGGGCAGCTCCTCCCCGTCCACGGGCATCGTCTGGTCCTCCTGCTCGACTGAGGAGGTGCCCTTCCCCGCCCCGGCGCCGGCCAATCCGGGGCTGCCGGGCCCCGGGCGACGGAACCCGGTCAGGCCCGGCGCGGCGCGGCCGATGCTGAGGGCGGTGGTCCGCGATGCGGGGCCGCCACGGGCGGGAGGCCCGGCCGGCCGGTGCGCCGGTGGATGCCGTCGGACGGGACGCGGGATGCGCGTGCACATCGAGGGGGGGCCGCGCCTGGCGGCCGTGATGCGGATCGTCTGGATCGCGATCGGGCTGGGCGTGCTCGCCTTCGCCCTGCGCACGCTGATCGCGCCGGGAGAGAGCGGCCTCGGCGCCGCCCTGGACGACTACCTGTCGATCGGCCTGCTCCTCGCCTGTGCCGGCGCGGTCGCGGCGCGGGCCGCCCTGGTCCCCGGGGACCGGGTCGCCTGGGCGCTGATCGCGGCCGCGATCCTGGCATGGGCGGCCGGGGACGCCTACTACTCGTCGCGGCTCGCGTCGCTGGAGGAGCCGCCGTTCCCGTCCTGGGCGGACGCGGGGTACCTGGGCGTCTACCCGCCGGCCTACGCGGGCCTGGTGCTGCTGATGCGGCGGCGGCTGCGCCGCTTCCACGCCAGCCAGTGGCTGGACGGCCTCGCCGCGGCCCTGTGCGTGGCGGCGGCCGGCGCGGCGTTCGTGCTGCCCCCGGTCGCCGGCGCCGCGGAGGGCACCGCCGCCGCCGTGGCGACGAACCTCGCCTACCCGCTCGCCGACCTGGTGCTGATCGGCGTGGTGGTCGCCCTGACCGCGCTCACCGGGCTCCGCCCCGGGGTGCAGTGGGGGGTGCTGGGCCTGGGCCTGGGCATCTTCGCGCTCGCCGACTGCCTCTACCTGTACCGCATCGCCACGGACAGCTATGTCATGGGGACCCCACTGGACGCGCTCTGGGTGGTGGGCCTCACCCTGATGGGCGCGTCCGCCTGGCTGCGCCCGCCGGACGAGCCTCGGGTGCGCGTCGAGGGATGGCGCCTGCTGGCCGTGCCGGCCGCCGTCGCGACCCTGGCCCTGGGCCTGCTGCTCGCGGAGGCGCACATGGACGGCAGCACCGCCGCCGCCTGGTGCGCGGCGGGCGCGGTGGCGGTGGCACTCGCCCGGGCGGGCCTCACCTTCCGCGAGAACGTCGCCCTCGCCGACAGCCACCGCCTGGCCGTGACCGACGCGCTCACCGGGCTCCCGAACCGCCGGCTGTTCCTCGACCGGGCCGAGCAGGCGCTGCTGCGGGCGCGGCGTGCCGGCGGCGCGGCGGCGGTGATCATCATCGACCTCGACGACTTCAAGGAGGTCAACGACACGCTGGGCCACCACGCCGGGGACGAGCTGCTCGTGTGCGTGGCCCGTCGGCTGCGCCGCGCCCTGCGCGAGAGCGACACCGTCGCCCGGCTCGGCGGCGACGAGTTCGCCGTCGTGCTCCCCGATGTGACGGACGCGGGCGCGGCCGCGCGGGTCGCCGCGGAGCTGCGGACGGCGATCGCGCGGCCCGCCGTCGTCGCCGGCCTGTCCCTGGACACCGAGGCGAGCATGGGCATCGCTGTGTTCCCGGCCCACGGCGCCGACGTCGCCCAGCTGCTGCAGCGGGCCGACGTCGCGATGTACCAGGCCAAGTCCCATGGCACCGGCCACGAGGTGTACCGCGCCGAGGACGACGTCCACAGCCCGGAGCGGCTCGCCCTCGTCGGCGAGCTGCGCCGGGCGATCGACGAGGGCGAGATCGAGGTGCACTACCAGCCGAAGGTGGACCTCGCGAGCGGCGTGACCGGCGGGGTCGAGGCGCTGGTGCGCTGGCGCCACCCGGCGCGGGGCCTGCTGCCGCCCGTCGAGTTCATCCCCGTCGCCGAACGCACGACGCTGATCGCGCCGCTGACCCGGCACGTGATGGACCGCGCCCTCGCGCAGGCGCGCGCGTGGGACGACGCGGGCCTCCCGCTTGCGGTGGCCGTCAACGTCTCCGTGCGCAACCTGCTGGACGCCCGCTTCCCCGAGCAGGTGGCCGAGCTCCTGGCCCGCCACGGCGTGCCGGCCCGTCGGCTGGAGCTGGAGATCACCGAGAGCGTGCTGATGGCCAATCCCGCCCGCGCCCTCGAGATCCTGGGGCGCCTGCACGAGATGGGCGTCGTGCTGTCGATCGACGACTTCGGGGTGGGCTACTCGTCGCTCGACTACCTGAAGCGGCTGCCCGTGGACGTCATCAAGATCGACCGGTCGTTCGTGATGCACATGGCCACGGATCCCGCCGACGCCATGATCGTGCGGTCCACCATCGACCTCGCCCGCAACCTCGGCCTGCGGGTGGTGGCCGAGGGGATCGAGGACGCGCAGGCGCTCGAGACCCTCCGCGCGCTCGGCTGTCACCTGGGGCAGGGGTACCACCTGGGGCGTCCCGTGCCGGCGGAGGCGCTGCGCCTGCCCGCGGTGGAGCCCGCGGTCACCGCCGGCTGAGCCGCGTCGGCTCGACGTCACCGCGCCCGAGGGCGCGCCGGCCCGGCCGGGGCGGGGGCCGCGATCGCCCGCCGCGCCCGGCGCTCGCACGCCGTGCGCGGCGGGCCACCACCAGCGGGCGGAGCATCAGGCGGGTGCGGGCCGGCCCACCCCTCGGCGGCGGGCCGGGACGCGGCGGGTCCCGCGCCGTTCGCGCGGGACCTCCGCGACGTTCCTAGGCCCGGTCGGCCGCCGCCTCGGCGCGGGCGACCTCGGGGGTCGGGGCCGGGGTCTCCTGGCGCGCGGCCACCGCGGCCTCGTCGTCGTCCGCCGCCGTGGAGGCGTTCGCGAGCCGCGTCTCCATGCCGTCGTCGGTCACCGACGACTTGAACTCCCGCAGGCTGCGGCCGAGCCCGCGCGCCATCTCGGGCAGGCGCTTGGGCCCGAGCACGACCAGGGCGATCGCCAGCACGATCAGAAGCTGGACGGGTGAGAAGTCGAACACATCTGTCCTTTCGTGGGCGGGCCGCCGGCGGATCACCGCCGGCGGCCCGTGGGGCCTCAGCCGCGGATGAAGCCCGTGCGCCGGACGACCCCGAGGACCTGGCCACGCGAGGCGTAGCCGTTCAGGGAGGCCGGGGCCGGCGTACGGCCGAGGATGTCGGCCATCCAGGCCGCGTGACGCGCCTCGACCGCGTGGATCTGCGCTCCCACGGTGACGAGGGCGGGCGACGAGATGCGGGTGATCTGCCCGCCGTACGCCCGGATCCCGGTCTCCTCCAGCGCGAGGGCCGTGGCGCGGAACGCCGCGGTGCTCCGCGTGGACGCCCCGAACGAGAACCGGGGCCTGCGGACCGCCGCCCGGCCGAGCGCGGCGCGCAGCAGGGTGACGTGCTGGTTCTCGTGCTGGCCGACGACCCGGGCGAACTGCAGGTCCTCGCCGCGGATCTCGCCCTGGCTGATGGCGTCCGCGTAGAACGCAGCCTCCAGGTACTCCAGGGTGAGCGCGTAGTTCAGGATCGCCCGGTCCGTCCGGGGGTTCCGCTGCGCGAGGGCCGGCGCGGCGGCGAGGCCGAACACGCCGCCGCCGACGAGGACGGCACCGAGGCCGCCGCGGCGCAGGAGACCGGCGCGCGAGAGGCCCTCCTGGTCGTCGTCCTCCGCCTCGGAGGCGAAGGGGTCGTCTGCGGGGTCGTCATGGAACCCGCCCGCGCGCTCGAGCGCCTCCCAGCTCTCCTGGACGGCTCCGTCCTGGTCGAGCTCCTCGAGGTCCGGCATGGTGCTGTGGTCGTTCATCGAGATCTCCCTGTGCACTAGAGGCCGGGCACGAAGCCCGTGCGGCGGAGGGTGGCGAGGACCTGGGCCATGCTCGCGCTCGGGTCGAGCGCGAACGGCGCCGGACGCTGCCCGGCGATGCGGCGGATCCAGGCGGCGTGGCGCGCCTCGACGGCCTGGATCTGCGCGGCGGCCTGCAGGATCGGCGCCTGGCGGACGCGCGCGGCCTGGCCCGTGTACGCGGCGACGCCCGTGTCCTCCAGGGCGATCGCCGTGCTCTGGAACGTGCCCGGGGCGCCGGTGGTGCCCTTGAAGTCGAACGTGGGCTCCGCGACCGCGCGGGACCCGAGGACCCGCCGCAGCAGGGTCACGTGCGCCGCCTCGTGGGCGCCCGCCACCTGGGCGAACTGCAGCAGGCGCCCGCTGAGGGCGCCGCGCGCGACGGCCTCGCGGTAGAAGGCCGCCTCCAGGTACTCCAGCGTCAGCCCGTAGTTCAGGATCGCGATGTCCTGGGTGCGGCTCGGCTGGGCGGAGGCGATGGCGGGCAGGGCCAGCACCGCCCCGGCGCCCAGAGCACCGACCTTCAGGAACTGCGCGCGGTCGTGGCGGGCGACGGCGTCGGCCGTCTCCCGCAGGGCGCCGTCGCGGTCGAGCTCGTCGAGCTCCTTGGCGAGGTTCACCTGTGTCTCCTTGTCGGAACGGACGGCGGACCGGAGGCCCGCCGACGCCCGGATCCACGGGCCGAACCCGAGGCGCCCGCACCCGCTTCCCCCGGGTAGACCCCCGAAACGAGGACCCGTCGTGCAGGGGACGCCGGCGGCGGCGAAGGCGACCCGCAGGCTCTATAGGCCACCCCCGTTTCCGAAATGGGCATACTGCGCGCGCCCCGCGGCGTTTTGCGGGGCCGCAGGCGGGCAGGACGCGGTGTTCGGCGCGCCCGCGCCCGACGGGACGCGACCGGGGAGCACAGCATGGGAACCGCCGACACCGTGAGGGGGGCCGCGCGCCGTTCCCCCGAGGAGGGCGCCGCGGCGCGCCGGAGCGAAGGGCCGGTGGCCGTGCTCGGCGCGGGGCCGGCCGGGCTCACGGCCGCGTATCTGCTCAGCCGCGCCGGCCGCGACGTCACGGTGCTCGAGGCCGAGGACCAGGTGGGCGGGCTCGCCAAGACGGTCGAGATCGACGGCTACCGGTTCGACCTCGGCGGGCACCGCTTCTTCACCAAGAGCCGCGAGGTCGACGACCTGTGGCACGAGGTGATGCGCGAGGAGTTCCTGCTCCGGCCCCGCATGTCGCGCATCTACTGGAACGGCCGGTTTCTCGACTACCCGCTGCGCGGAGCGGACGTGCTGCGCAAGCTCGGGCCGGTGGAGGTGGCGCGGTCGTCCCTGTCGTACCTGGCCGCGGCGGTGCGGCCCAAGGGGCGCGAGGAGACGTTCGAGCAGTGGGTCTCCAACCGCTTCGGGCGCCGGCTGTTCGAGCTGTTCTTCCGCAGCTACACCGAGAAGGTGTGGGGCGTGCCCACCTCGGAGATCCGCGCCGAGTGGGCCGCCCAGCGCATCAAGGGCCTCTCGTTCACCTCGGCGGTCCGGAGCGTCGTGCTGGGTAACCGGGGCAACCGCATCAAGAGCCTCATCCAGGAGTTCCACTACCCGCGCTACGGGCCGGGGCAGATGTGGGACACGATGCGCGACGAGGTGGAGCGCAACGGCGGGCGCGTCGTGCTGGGCGCGCCCGTGGAGCGGCTGGAGGTGCGCGACGGGCGCGTGCGCGAGGTGATCGCGGGCGGCGAGGTCCTCCGGCCCGCCGAGGTGATCTCGTCCCTGCCGCTGCGCGCCGTGGTCGGCATGACCGACCCGGCCCCGCCCCCCGCGGTCCGGGCGGCGGCCGGGGCGCTGCGCTACCGCGACTTCCTGACCGTGGCGCTCGTGCTCGACGGCGAGGACCTCTTCCCGGACAACTGGATCTACATCCACGATCCGGCGGTCCGGGTGGGGAGGATCCAGAACTACCGCTCGTGGAGCCCCTGGATGGTCCCCGACCCCGATACGGCGTGCGTGGGCATGGAGTACTTCTGCTTCGCGGGCGACGACCTCTGGAACAGCCCGGACGCGGACCTGGTCGACCTGGCCGCGGAGGAGCTGGTGCGGCTGCGGCTGGCGCCCGCCGGGGCGGTGCGACGCGGCCACGTGGTGCGCGTCCCCAAGGCGTACCCGATGTACGACGCCGAGTACGCGGGCCACGTGGCGACGATCCGCGGGTGGCTCGACGGGCTGGCGAACCTCCACCAGGTCGGGCGCAACGGGCTCCACCGCTACAACAACTCGGACCACTCGATGCTGACGGCGATGCGTGCGGTGGAGAACGTGGCGCAGGGGACCGCGCACGACATCTGGGCCGTCAACGCCGAGAGCGTGTACCACGAGGAGGACCGGGACGAGCACCCGTACCGGCGGGTGCCGGTCACGCCCGGCGCAGGGGACGAGCCCGTCGGCGCGGCGTCGCCCGCGGCGTGACGGACCCGCCGGCGCCGGCGGCGGGGGGCGCGGCGCCCCGCACGCGCCGCGCGGCGGCGTGGCTGGGGCCGGTGGTGTCCGTCGTGGCGCTCGCCGCGGTGGTGGCCTGGGCGCTGCGCCAGCCCCGGCCGGAGCTGCCCGACGGGCGCGCCGGGCTCGCGTGGTGCGCCCTCGCGCTGGCGCTGTACGCGGGCGCCACGGCGCTGCGCGCCGCCCGGTGGCGCGCGGTCGTCGTGCACGACGGGATCGCGCTCGGGCGGCGCGCGGCCCTGGGGCTCACGCTGATCGGCTACATGGGCAACAACACCTTGCCGGCCCGCGCGGGCGACCTGATGCGCGTGGGCATGCTGGCGCGCCGGAGCGACGCCGGCCTGAGCCGCGCGCTCGGTACCGTCGTCGCCGAGCGCCTGCTGGACGCCCTCGCGCTGGCACTCCTGCTGGCGGCCGCGGCCGCACTGGTGCTGCCCGCCGCGGGCGGCCTGCCGGTGGGGGCGCTCGTCACGGCCGGCGCCCTCGTCCTGGCGGCCGCCACCGCCCTGGCCGTGCTCGTCCGCCGCGCCCGCCGCGGCGGTGCCGGCGCGGGACTCGTCAGGCGGCTGGCGCCGGTCGTGCGCGCCACCGGCCGGCTGCGCGGCCGGCACGGGGCCGCGATGCTGGCGCTGTCCCTGGCGATCTGGCTGCTGGAGGCGGCCGTGTTCCTCGCCGTGGCGCGGGCCGCGGGCGTCCCCCTGGGCGTCGCGGGCGCCGTGTACACGATGGCGTTCACCAACCTCGTCGGGCTCGTGCCCGCCGGACCCGGCTACGTCGGCACCTTCGACGCGGCGGTGATCCTCGCCGCGCGGGCGGCCGGCGGCGGCGGGGGCGCCGTCGTCGCGTTCGCCCTGCTGCTGCGGGTGGTGCTGTTCGTCCCCATCACCCTGGCCGGCCTGGCCGTGCTGCTGGCGCGGCACGGCCGGCGTCCCGGGCGCCGCACGGCGCCGGCGGCCGGCGCCCCGCGCGCGGACACGGCGGGATGAGGGCGGGAGCGGTGTGACCGCGGCCGCCGCCGCCCGCGCGCGCCGCGCGACGGCCCGGGCGGCGCCGGGGTGGGCGGCGCTGCGCACCGCCCTGCCGGCCTGGGCCGCCTCCCGGCTGGTGGTCGCGCTGGCCGCCGTGACGGGCGGCCTGCTGCTCGACCCCCCGGAGCGGGGCGTGGCCGAGGGGGTCCCCCGGGCGCTGGCGCTGCTCGGCGGTTGGGACAGCGTCTGGTACCTGGCGATCGCCGCCGACGGCTACACCGCGGACGCCGGGGCGGTCGGGGAGGCGTACACGGATCTCGCCTTCTTCCCGCTGGTGCCCCTGGTCGCCGCGGCCGCCGGCGCGCTCGGCCTGAACCCGTTCCTGGCGACGCTGGCGGTGTCGAACCTGGCGTTCCTCGGAGCGCTCGCCGGGCTCCACGCGCTGGTCGCCCGCCGGGCGGGCGCCCCGGCCGCCCGGCGGGCCGTCTGGGCCCTCGCCCTGCTGCCCACCTCGGTCGCCGCCTCGCTCGCCTACGGCGAGGGCCTGATGCTGGCCCTCGCCGTGCTCGCGGCCCTGGCCGCCGTCCAGGGCCGGTGGGTCCTCGCCGCACTGCTCGCCGCGCCCGCGCCACTGCTGCGGGCCACCGGTGTGCTCGTCCCCCTGCTGGCGGCCCTTCTGGCACTGCGGGGCTCCCGTGCCCGCCTGCGCCGAGCCGTCCTGGTCGCGGTCCCCGCGACCGCCGTCCTCGCGTCCTTCCTGGGATGGTTGTGGATCACCAGGGGGTCCCCCCTGCTGCCGTTCCGAGCCCAGGAGGCGTGGGAGGGCCGGCCGCTCGTGGGGTGGATCACGGCGGCGCCGGAGTGGGGCGCCGGGGTGGGCGACCTGCTCGCACTGCGGGCGACCGGATCCGCCGCGGGGGCCGCCCGCGACCTCGCCTTCGGCGCCCTCTACGTCGCGCTGCTGGCCCGGCTGTGGCGGCGCGAGGGCGGCATACGGTCCCCCTTCGTCGCCTATAGCCTGCTGTGCCTGGCCATCCCCCTGTCGACGTTCGGCCCGACGGCGATCGCCCGGTACGGGCTGGTCGCCTTCCCGCTCGCCTGGACCCTCGCCGACTGGGTGGCCGAGCACCCGCGCCTGCGCCGGCCGCTGCTCGCGGCCGCGCCCGTGGTGACGGCGCTGCTGGTGGCGAGCCTGAGCGTGCGGAGCCCGTAGTGGCGACCACCGTCCGCCCCCCCGCGGCCGGCCGCGGGGGACCCGCCGCCGCGCGGGGCTCCGCGCCCGGCCCCGGCCGGCGGTCGGCGGCGGTCGCATGCGCGCTCGCCGCCGTGCTGCTGGGGCTGACCCTGCTGCTGCGCACGCGCCACCTGGACGCCGGCCTATGGGTGGACGAGGGCATCGCCGCGGGCGTGGCCGCCCATGCGCTCGCCGACATCCCCGGCGTCCTCGCGCAGGACGGGAGCCCGCCCCTCTACTACATGCTGCTGAACCTGTGGACCCGCCTGTTCGGCACCGGCGAGGAGGCGCTGCGCGCGCTGTCGGTGACCGCTGCGGCGGCCTGCGTGCCCGCGTCCCTGGCGGCAGGCTGGCTCGTGGCCGGCTGGCGCGCCGGGGTGCTCGCCGCCGCGCTCGCCGCCACCGTGCCCTTCCTCACCGTCTACGCCCAGGAGACGCGGATGTACGCGCTGGTCGTGCTCCTCGGCGTGATCGCGGCGGCGGCCTTCGTCCGCGCGTTCGTGCAGCGCCGGCGGCGATGGGTGCCCGCCTTCGCGCTGCTGCTCGCGGCGCTGCTGCTCACCCACAACTGGGGGCTGTTCCTGGCGGCGGCGGCGGCCCTGGCGCTGGTGCCGCTGCTGCGCGCGGCGCACGACGACCGCCTGCCGCGCGATGCCCTGGCGGCCTTCGGCCTGGCCGCGCTGGCCTACGCCCCCTGGGTGCCGACCCTGGCGGGCCAGGTGCGTGCCACGGGGGCGCCCTGGGCACGGCCACCGACGCCCCGGACCGCCTGGGGCGACGTCGCCTCGCTCTGGGGGACGGCGGGATGGATCGTGCTGCTCGCCGGCGTCGGCGCGGGGCTGCTGGCCCTGCGACGGCGGGGGACGCCCGGGGAGCGTGCCGCCGTCCGCTCCCTCGTGATCCTGGCCGTGGCCACGCCGGCGTTCGCGCTGGCGGCGTCGTCGGTGGCGGCGGTGTGGGCGCCGCGCTACCTGGCCATGGCACTCGGCCCGGCACTGCTGCTGGGCGGCGTGGCGCTCGCCCGGGCACCCCGGATCGGGGTCGCGGCCGCGGGCGTGCTCGTGGCCCTCGGGGTCGCGGCGCCCCCGGACGTATGGCCCAAGAGCAACGCGCGCGAGGTCGCCCGCGCCGGCGCCCCGCTGACGGCCCCGGGGGATCTCGTGGTCAGCACGCAGCCCGAGCAGGTGCCCGTGCTGGCGTACCACCTCGGGCACGACCTGCGGTACCTCACGCCGCTCGGGCCGGTCGCCGACCCGGGCGTGACCGACTGGCGCCACGCGCTCGCGCGGCTGCGCACGGGGGACGCCCGGCGGCGCCTCCGGCCGGCGCTCGACGCGCTGCCGGCCGGCACGACCGTGCTGCTGGTCACCCCCGTACCCTGGACCGGGACGGAGTGGGCCGACCTGGTCGCCGCCCGCTCCGCCGAGTGGCGCCTCGCACTGGACGCCGATCCGCGCCTGCGGCCGGTCCGGGTGGCGGGGGCGGGACCGCCCCGGGGGGCCTGGAGCGCCCTGCGGGTGCGGGCCTACCGCCGGGTCTAATCCCCCTCGAGCACGGCGTCGCCCGGCTTGGCGTCGGGCGGGTGGGCGAAGCCCTCGCGCTCGTGGGCCACGGGCAGCGTGATGGGGGGCGCGGGCGCGTGCGGCTCGTCGCCCGGGAGGCCCCGCGAGATGCCGACGCCCCCGTCCACCACCCAGATCGCCCCGGTGGCGAAGCTCGCGTCGTCGCTCGCCGCGAAGGCGTAGACGTTGGCGATCTCCTGCACGGTCGCGCGGCGCCCGAGCAGCGTGGAACCGACGATGATCGCGGCCGCCTCCGGCGTGTGCGGGCCCGCCTCCGGGCGCGTCTGGCCGGTGTCGGTCGGGCCCGGCACGATCACCAGCGCACGGACGCCGTCGGCCCCGGCCTCCTGGGCGACGCCCAGCGTGAAGGAGGCGGCGAACCCCTTGGTGCCGCCGTAGATCGTCATCCGCGGGATGCCCGACTCCCCCGCCGTGCTGCCCGCGGTGAGGACGACGCCCCGCGTGCGCTTGAGCTCGGGCAGGGCGTGCTTGGTGGCGAGGAACACCGAGCGCACGTTGGCGGCGTACAGCCGGTCGAGCTCCGCGACCGGCATGTCCTCGGTGGGGCACATGCGATCGGCCTCGGTCGCCGCATTGTTGACCAGCACGTCGAGCCTCCCCCACTCGTCGCGCGCGGCGGCCACGCAGCGGATGGCGGTCTCCTCCTCGCCCATGTCCCCGATGCACGCGACCGCCCGGCCGCCCTCGGCGATGACCGCGTCCCGCACGTCCTCGACCGGGTCGGTCGGCAGTCCGTTGAGCACCACGGCGGCGCCCTCGCGGGCGAACAGCAGCGCGATCGCCTCGCCGATGCCGGCGCCCGCGCCGGTGACGATGGCCACCTTCCCCTCCAGCCGGCCCATGCCATCCCTCCGCCCGCCGGGCCCCGCGCCCGGACACCTCGCTCGCGCGACGACTACCCGTGCCGGGCCGTGGCCACACGGGGCGTCGCCGCCGCGTCATCAGGGCGGTGTGTTGACCGCCCGGTCGACGCGGGGGCCGGGCACGCCCGCGCGCACGGCCTCCAGCTGGGCGGCGAACGCGAGCCCGAACAGGAGCGCCAGCGCGGTGAGGAACGCCCACAGCAGCACCGCGATCATCCCGGCGAGCGGGCCGTAGGTGGCGCCGAAGTTGCCGCTGGCGTCCACGACCACGGCCAGGGCGGCCGTGAACGCAAGCCACAGCACCATGGAGAGCCCGGCGCCGACCGCCAGCCACGACGGCTCGGGCTGGCGCCGGCGCGGGACCCGCGCGAACAGCAGGGCCGTCGCGGCACCGAGCAGCAGGAGCCCGAGGGGCCACCGCCCCAGCCGCCACGCGAGCTCCAGCTCGTCGGACACGCCCGCCGCCCGGCCGAGCGCGTCGCCCACCACCAGGATCGCCAGCACCGACAGCACCAGCACCCCGGCGGTGCAGGCGAGCAGCAGCGCCAGCCCGTAGCGCAGCACCGGGTCGCGGTCCCGCTCCAGCCCGTAGATCCGGTTCGCGCCGCGCTCGACCTGCGCCATCGCGATCGTGCCCGCGAAGAGGGCCGCCGCCAGCCCGCCGAGGAGCGCGGGCACGCCGCCGCCGCCGCTGCGCGAACCCTGGTCGATGGCGGCCGTGAGGACGTCCCCGCTCGCGCCGGGCGCGACCCCCTGCAGGCCCGCGCGCACCACCTCGCGCACGCGCTCCTGGTCGACGGCCTCGGCGAACCCCACCACCGCGATCAGGGCCGGGATGAGCGTCAGCGTCATCTGGAAGGCGAGCGCCCGGGCGTGGCTGAAGCCGTCCGCCGCGCGCAGCCGGGTGAACGCGTCGAGCAGCAGGCGCCGCCTGCCGGTGCGCCGCAGCGTCTCCAGGGCCTCGTCGCCCTCCAGCTCCCCGACGGTGACGGGGACGGCGGAGGCGGTGCTCACGGGCGGCGGG
>DATMJR010000017.1:0-8457 GCA_035553775.1 Miltoncostaeaceae bacterium
CGGCGCGGCGGGATTGAGCGTGCCGCCCCGTGGGGGCCGCAGGGGGTGCGGGGTGCGTTCCCATCGACCGGGGTGCGCGACGAGCGCGTGGAGCGCGCGCCACGCCGCCAGACCCTCCAGCGCCCAGTAGCCCGGGGCGAGCAGCAGCGGAGCGCCGACCGGGCCGGCGGCCAGGCGCAGGGCGACCGCGCGCGCCGCGCCGGCCGCGGAGGCCACCGCCAGCGTCCGGCGGCCCACGCGGCGGAGCGCGGGCGCGGGCGCGGCGGCCGCCAGGGCGCCGCCCCCCCACAGCACGGGGGTCGTGAGCTGCAGGGCCACCGTGCCCAGCAGGATCCCGTGCGCGCACGCCGCCTGCAGGGGCCGGAGCCGTCCCGGAGCCGGATGGTGGTCGCCCGTCCGGGTCATCCCCGGCGGGGGGACCGCCGGCGTCCGCACCATGCCCCACCAGGTCTGCAGGTACCCCTGGCTCCAGCGGGACCGCTGCCGCACCCATGCCCGCACGCCGGGCGGCGTGGAGTCCTCGCGCGTGACGCTGTCGAGCAGGGCGGTCACGTGACCGGCACGGGCGAGTCGCAGGCCGAGCTCGGCGTCCTCCGTGAGGTTGCCGGCGTCCCAGCCGCCCAGCCGGCGCAGAGCCCCGACCCGGAGGTGGTTCGAGGTGCCCGCCAGGGGCACCGGGGCGCCCAGGCGCACCAGGCCGGGGATGACGCGCCCGTGCCACAGGCGGTACTCGGCCGCCATCAGCCGGCCCAGGGGGTCGCGCGGCTCCGCCACGAGGGCCGGGCGCGCCTGCAGGCACACGACCTCCGGACGAGCGGCGAACGCGGCCGCCGCCCGTCGCAGCTGCGCCGGGTCGGGCAGGTCCTCGGCGTCGTACACCACAAGCAGCTCGCCGCGGGCCCGCGCCAGCCCGTGATTCAGCGCATTCGGCTTCGTACGGGGACCTCCGGGCGGCACCACCTCGACCCGCAGCCACGGGGGGTCGCCGTGCGCCGCCCGCGCCGCCGCGGCGGCCGCGCGGGTGGGGCCGTCGTCGTGCTCGAGCAGCAGCAGCACCTCGAGGCGCTCGCGCGGGTGGTCCAGTCGCGCGAGCGCGGCCACCAGCGTGGGCACGCGTTCGGCCTCGCCCCGCAGTGCCACCAGCACCGTGTACCGGGGGGGCGGGACGGGCGGCGGGCCCGGCGGTCCGGGCGCCCGCGGTGCCGGCCGGGCCGCGGCGAGGGCGAGCCGGAACCCCAGCGCCGCCAGGTGCACGACGGCCGTCGCCGCGAGGCCCGCGGTTGCGACGCGCCCCGTCCGGGAAGGGCGAGCGGCGATGGGGTGGGGCTCAGCGGCCACGGCGCCGGAGACGTCCGGGGAACCCCCGGTGTCCGTCGTGATCCCGCACGGCGGGATGCGCGCCCACCTCGCCCTGGTGCTGGCCGCCCTCGCGGCACAGCGCTACCCCGCCTCGCGCCTGCAGGTCGTGGTGGTCGCCTGCCCGGCGGCCGAGGACCCCGGGAGGCCGCTGCCCGCGCCCGAGGGGCTCGCGCACCTGGAGTGGCGCAGGTTCCGCCGCCCGGGCTTCGCCCCGGCCGGCGCCCGCAACGTCGGCATCCGCGCCGCGGAGGGGGACCTCATCGTGTCGCTCGACGACGACATGGTGGCCCCGCCCGGCCTGGTCGCCGCGCACGCCGCCCGCCACGCGGCGGGACCGGTCGCCACCTTCGGGCTGCGCAGGTTCATCCGCGCCCCCGGGGACCTCCTCCCGGGCCCCGACGTGCACGCGCGCCTGGCGGCGCTGCCCGACCTGGAGGGCTCCGCCTCCAACCGTCCCGGCGCCGTACGCGACTGGCGCACCGCCGACGCCCCCGTGGTGGCGGCCCACCCCCACCCGTATCACCTCTTCCACGGCTGCAACCTCAGCTACGGCCGCGATCTGGCCCGGGCCGTCGGCGGGTGGTGCGAGCAGTTCGATGGCGCGTGGGGGTACGAGGACGTCGAGTTCGGGGCACGCCTGCACGCAGCGGGGGCGGTCATCACCTGGGTGCCCGAGGCCCTGGCGCTCCACCTGGAGGGGCCGGCCGGCGGCGCGGCGCCGCCGCGGCTGCGCCGGGGGCGGAACCTGCGGCTCGTCACCGCCCGCGTCCCGGGCTACGGCGAGTTCCGGCACCGGGCCTCAGGCGGGCATGCGGCTGACGACCAGGACCCCGTGGCCCGCGAAGCCGCGCTCCGCGAGTAGGAACCCGGGCGGGGGATAGGCGGCCGGCGCGGCCGCCCGCGCCCATCGGCCGTACCGCGGCGCGTGCTCGGGCCGGCACAGCACCGTCTTGTGCTCGGCGACGAGGACGGGCACCAGCGCGGTCCCCGGCGCGCGCAGATGGTCGATCAGCGCGACCGTGACGTCGGGCCACTCCGGCAGCAGGACGTCGTCGGCGACCAGCGCGCCGGCGGGGGCGAGGGCCGCCTCCGCCAGGGCCAGGTCGCGCCGCACGTCGTCGTAGTCGTGCCCGCCGTCGACGTGCACCAGGCGCAGGCCCTCGCCGAGGTCGCCCGGCGCCAGGTCGGCGGAGTCGGCGCGCAGGATCCGGAGGCCGTCGCCGCCGACCCACTCGCTCCAGCGCCGCCGCAGCGCCTCCTCGGGCGGCCCGGAGGGCGGGAAGGTCCACCCGGGCACGTCCTGCCAGGTGACGTCGAAGCGGTCGCAGGCCGTCAGCCGCTCGCCGGGGGCGAGGGCCCGGCCCATCACCAGCGACGAGCGGCCGTAGAACACGCCGATCTCGGCGATGTCGCCGCCGACGCCCGCCTCGGTCTGGTGCCGGGCGAGGCCGTCGAGCAGCCATGCGGCACCCGGGGTGAGGAATCCGGGCACGTCCGCCAGTCCCGGGATGGGGTACTCCGCCACGGCAGGGGGTTTCCCCGTCGGGGCCCGCGGCTCACCTGGGCGGCCCCGCGACGCGAGCGGGATCGGCCGCGTCCCGGAGGGGGTAGGCCGGGACGGAACGCGAGAGGGAGGGTGTGCATGGCGACGAACCGGAAGCCCGTGGACGCGCAGGTGATCGTGATCACCGGCGCCACCAGCGGCATCGGCCTGGCGACGGCGCGGCAGGCCGCCGAGGAGGGCGCACGGCTGGTGCTCGTGGCGCGCGACGACGAGGGGCTCCGGCAGGTGGCGGAGGACCTCGATCCGTCGGGCACCCGCGTGCGCTGGATGACGGCGGACGTGGCCGATCGCGACGCCATGGACCGCGTGGCGGGACTCGCGCGCGAGGCCTTCGGGGGCGTCGACACCTGGGTCAACAACGCCGGCGCCTCCGCCTACGGGCTCCTGGAGGAGACCCCGCTCGCGGACGCCCACCGGATCTTCGCCACCAACTACTGGGGCGTGGTCAACGGCGCGCTGGCCGCGCTGCCGGAGCTGCGGCGCTCCGGCGGGGTGCTGATCAACATCGGCAGCGTCCTGGGTGACCGGGCCGTCTCGCTGCAGGGCCACTACAGCGCGAGCAAGCACGCGGTGAAGGGGTTCACCGACGCCCTGCGCGTGGAGCTGGAGCGCGACGGGGCCGGCGTCGCCGTGACCCACGTGAAGCCGAGCTCCATCGCGACGCCCTACCCCGAGCACGCGGCCGACCACATGGACCGCGAGACCGACCTGCCGCCGCCGCTGTACGCGCCCGAGGTCGTCGCACGCGCGGTGCTCGCCTGCGCCGTGCGGCCGCGTCGCGACGTGTACGTGGGCGCGGCGGGGCCCATGCTCGGAGGGTTCGGCACGCTCGCGCCGCGGCTGATGGACCGCTACGTGCGGCACATCGCCCACGACCAGCAGCGCGCCGACGCGCCCCGGGAGCCCGGGCGGCGCGAGGGGCTGCACGCCCCCGCCCGGGGGGACGTCCGCGTGTGGGGCCGGCCCCGCCGGCGTGCGCGGCGCTCGAGCGCGTACACGGCGGCCGTGCTGCACCCCGCGCGCACGGCCGCCGTGGCCGGGGCCGCGGGGGTGGCCCTGGCGCTGGCCGCCCTGGTCCCGATGTCGCGGCGGTGAGCGCGCGCGGCTCGCTAGCGTCCCCGCCCATGACCGACTTCCGCCCGCTGACGCCCGGCCGCTGGATGACCGTCGAGAAGCGCAAGTGGGGAGGACAGGTCTCCGCGCGGTGGCCGGCCCTCGTGGTGTCGGCCCCGCCGGAGCCGTGGCGCTGGCACACGCCCGCCGGGGCGTGGCGCCCGCACCCCTGGAAGGGCCGCGAGGAGACGGTCGTCTGCCGCGAGGTCTCGGTGGGCGGCCTCGACTGGTGGCTGCTGACCGTCCGCATCGACCGCTCCGGCCGCCCCCACGCCTGGGAGGTGGACGCGATCCTGCCCGTGGAGCGCGTCCGCAACGACGTGCTCGCGTTCGTGGACCTGGACCTGGACCTCGAGATCGACATGGAGCGGGGCGACGTCCACCTCAAGGACGAGGCGGACTTCCGGCGGCGCGCCGAGGAGATGGGCTACCCGCCCTGGGTGCGGCGCGCGGCGTGGAAGGGCCTGTGGGAGGCCAAGCGACGGTTCCGCCGGGGCCTGTGGCCCTTCGGCGACCACCTGCCGATGCTCGCCGCCCCTCCCGGGGACGGGCGCCTGCGCGTCCCGGCCTGAGCGGTGGCGCGGCCCCCCGGGCCGGCCCCGCCGGACGCGGACGGGGACGTCGTCCGGGACCCGGGCGATCCGCGCCTGGCGCCCTTCGTCGGCCTGCGCGACGGTGACCGGCGGGTGCGCCGGCCCCCCGGCACGGGGAGCCGCGGGACCGACGCGTTCGTGACCGAGGGCGCGCTGCTGGCGCGACGGGCGCTCGCCGCCGGGCACCGGCCCCTGGCGATGCTGGCCGACGTGCGGGCGCCCGGCGCGGTGCCGCCCGGGCTCCCCCCGGGGGTGCCGGTCCACCGCGCCGAGGCGGGAGTGCTGCGGGCGGTGACCGGACTGGGCGTGGTGCGCGAGGTCGTCGGCCTGTGGGCGCGTCCCCCGGAGCGGACGGCCGCCGAGGTGCTCGGCGGCGCCCGCCGCGTCGTCGTGCTGGAGGGGGTGGTGAACCCCGTCAACCTGGGCGGCGTGATCCGCACGGCGGCCGTCCTCGGCGCCGATGCGACGCTGCTGGCGGGCGGCGCCAGCGACCCCCTGTACCGGAGGGCGGTGCGCGGCTCGATGGGCGCCACCCTCGTCCACCCCTGGGCGCGCCTGCCCGGCCTGCCCGCCGGCCTGACGCCGCTGCGGGCGGCCGGGTTCCGGGTGCTGGCCCTCACGCCCGCCCCCGACGCCGTTCCGGTCGACGCGCTCGGACCCGGGGAGGGGGAGCGCCGGGCGCTGCTGCTGGGCGCCGAGGGCGCGGGACTCACGCCGGACGCGCTCGCGGCGGCCGACGTGCGCGTGCGGATCCCGATGGTCCCCGGCGCCGACTCGCTCAACGTCGCCGCGGCGGCCGCGATCGCCATCCACGTCCTGCTGCGCGGGGGCGCGGAGGAGGGGTAACCTGCGGGGCGTGAGCGTCGTCGCGTGCGCCTCCTGCGGCACCCGCAGCCGCATCCGCCCCGGCGCCCCCGGCCGCCCCACCTGCCGCAGCTGCCGGGCGCGGCTGCCCTGGATCGTGGACGCCGACGCCGCGACCTTCGCCGCGGAGGTCGCCGGCCCCGTGCCCGCGGTGGTGGACTTCTGGGCCGCCTGGTGCGGGCCCTGCCGTCAGATCGCCCCCGTCCTGGAGCAGGTGGCCGTCGCGCACGCGGGGGAGGTCAAGGTGGTGAAGGTCGACGTGGACGCCGAGCCGGCGCTGGGCGGCGCCCATGGCGCGATGAGCATCCCGCTCCTGGTGTTCTTCCGCGACGGACGCGAGGTCGACCGCATCGTGGGCGCGGTGCCCCGGGCGCGCGTGGAGCAGGCCCTGGCGCCGCTGCTGGCCGCCTGAGCCCGCCCACCCCGGTCGGGAGCGGGCGGGCGGTGGGCGAGGACCGACCGCGGCACCACCGTCCGCGGTCGGGCGGGCGCTACCGGGCGACCGTGACCGAGAAGGTGGCGACGGTGCGCGCCCCGCCGCTGTCGGTCGCGCGGACGCGGAACGTGTGGCGGCCCGCCGGGAAGGCCAGGCGCTGCGCACCGCCCCGCGCGTCGTCGAAGGCGCCGTCCCCGTCCGTGTCCCACTCGATGCGGCTGATCTCCCCGTCGGAGTCGGCCGCCTTGGCCAGGTAGGCCGCGCGCTGCCCCGGACGCGGGCGGTTGGTGGTCGCCACCACCGAGAGCGACGGCGGCACGTTGACACGGGGCGCCACGGTCTCCTGCCGCGCGGCGAGGCCGGTGATCGTCAGGCGTGGCGTCCCGATGCTGCGCACCAGGCTGCCCGTGCCCACGGGGCCGAGCTCCCGGGCGCCGCCGGTGGCGAGATCGACCTGGTACAGCACCGCGCCCCGCCTCCCGGCGGGCGTGGTGACCATGTAGCCGGTGTTGCCGGCCCCGGCGATGTCGAAGCCCGTCTGCGGGCCGATGTCGACGCCCAGCGGGCGGGGCTCGGTGAGCGTGCCGGCGTTGGGCGGGTTCTGCAGCAGCAGCCGGTCGGTGGCGGCGTCGAGCACGAACAGCTGGGTGGTCGTGGGACGCGTCGCCGTGAACAGGGAGTTCGTGTAGGCGGCGGCCACGACGGACGGGTCGCCGGGGTTGAGGGCGCCGTCGGGGCTGCCGGCGCCGTGGTTGCCGGACGCGAACGAGATGCGGTGGTTCTGCTCGGCGTCGGAGGTGATCCGCAGGGCGTCCGGCACCGGGTTGACGTCCACGCCGAACGCCGCGCCGGCCAGGCCGGGCGTGAAGCCGGTGCCGATCGCCGTCGCCGCGCCGGTCTCCGGGGAGACGGTGTACACGACGCTGTTGCTGCCGACGCCGACCAGGTCGCCGGTGGCCGGACGGAAGTCGATGCCCACCAGCGACACCCCCGCGGGCAGGCCCGTCACCGGGGTCCGGTCGAGGATCTCGCCGGGGAAGCGCGAGTCGACGCGGATCAGGTCGCCGGCGGCGTCGGTCATGTAGATGTCGCGCGCCTGGGCGGCGGCCGGCAGCACCAGCACGGCGGCGCCGGCCAGGGCGAGGGCGGTGCGCAGGGGGTGTCGTCCCATGGGTCCTCCTGTCGGGGTTACACCCGCGCCTACGTGCCGGGCACCCGTCCGGATCACCCGCACGGGCGCGGGGACTCCAGTCGGGCCCGCGGGCGGTCGATGGGTCGTCAACGCGCACCGCAGGCGCCCCGGCGACCCGATCCGGGGGGCCGGTCCTGTGCGCCGGGCCATGTCCGCCGTCCGCGCCGGAGGTGTAGCGTCCCGCCATGGAAGCCCGATTCGACTTCGCGGCGGCCTGGGGCGGGGGGTACGCGCCCCCACCGGAGCTGCCGCATTCGCTCTGGAACCGCATCGCGTCCGGCGATCCGGTGGCCGGACTCGTCGAGCCCGACGACTCGTACGGACGCCTCACCGCCGTCATGGCCCTCCGCTTCCGCGATCTCACGGAGTTCGTGCGCGGCGCCATCGGCTTCAAGCGCCCCCGTGAGGACGTCATCGCGCTCACGTTCCTGCCGGGGGAGGGCGCTCAGCGCGCGCCCATCGACGTGGAGTTCGACCTCACCGAGCCGGGCGACCGCGCGGTGATGATCGAGCTGTCGGGTCAGCAGGCGATGAACGCGCTCTGGATCGACGTGGCGGAGCTCGTGGTCGTGCGCCGGGCCCTCATGTCGCTCGAGGGCGTGCGCGGCATCGTCGACCAGGTGCTCGGCGGACTGGAGGGCGGCCGGGGCGACGCCCCGGTCGCCCCGTAGTCACCAGCCCAGCCGGTCGCGCATGCGGGCGATGCCCGCCCGCAGCTCGTCCTCGCCCAACTCCACGACCTGGGCGTTCTCGATGCGCTTCACGGGCCCGTCGAGCGGATCGTGACCCGCGGCCGCATTGGCCATGAACCGCACGGTCACGTCGTGCGCGACGCACAGGACTCGAGCGGCGGGTGCGTCGACGAGGCGCTCGTAGCCCGCCGCGTACCGGGCGAGCACGCCCAGCCGGCTCTCGCCCTCGCCGGGAGGGGGCTCGTCGGGCCGGCGCCCGCGCCGCCACTCCCGGTACTCGTCGATGGGGCGCCCCTCGAGGTCGCCCAGGCGCACGTCGTCGAACTCCGGGAACACCTGCATGGGCACCCGCCGGCCACCGAGGATGATCGCGAGCGACTGGCGGGTGCGCGGGAAGCGGGTGTGCACGGCGAGGTCGAAGTGACGGGCGGCGAGCCGTTCGCCCACGGCCGCGCACTGCGCGCGCCCCTCGTCGGTCAGCTCCACGGGGATGGTCGGGTCGCCGTTGACGCGGCGCTCGTCGTTGTACGTGGTGCGCCCGTGGCGCACCAGCGTGAACGTGCGGGGGTCCACGGCCCTACGTGTTCCCCGGCGGGCCCCCCGCGATGCACGGCCCCAGGCCCTCGGGGAGCCGGCGCCCCGGC
>DATMJR010000018.1:0-9592 GCA_035553775.1 Miltoncostaeaceae bacterium
CGGGTGCTGCGCGGGCCCCCCACCCCGCCGCCCGGCCGGCGGGGTGGGGGGCCCGCGCAGCACCCGGCAGAAGGTCAACACGCGTCTCAGGGACCTCTCAGGCGACGGGGCCACAGTGCCGTCACCACCGACCATCGGGGAGGACGACATGAGACGAGGGGTGCGCATCGGTCTGGCCGGCGCCACCGCGACGGCGGTGCTGGGGGCCGGGGCGGCCATCGCCGTCCCGGGCTTCGCGGCGAACACGGGACGCACGGCGGCGACGGCGGCGACGGCCGCGACGGCGACGACGGCCGACCCCGGCACGCCCGGCGCGCCGGGACGGCGCGACCGGTCCGCCGAGCGGGCGCAGTACGAGCAGGCCCTCGCCCGGAAGCTGGGCGTGGACGTGGCCCGGCTCCGCGCCGCCCAGACGGCGGCCCGGCAGGCCGTGTTCCTCGCGCGCCTCGACGACATGGTGGCCGCCGGTCGCCTCACGCGGGCGCAGGCCGACGAGCTGCGGGAGGCCGCCCGGGCCGGCAACCTCGAGGAGGCGCTGAGGGCGCAGAGGCGCGCCCGGCTGAAGGCGGCGCTCGACGGGCAGGTCGCGGCGGGGCTGCTGACCCGCGCACAGGCCGACGCGATGCTGGAGCGGTTCGACACCGGCGCCGGCGCCGGCATCCCGGGCCTCGGGGGACCGGGCCGCGGCGGGCACCGGGGCCCGGGCGGGTTCCGCGGGATGCCGATCCCCTGATCGGGCTCGGGGCGCACCGCGGGGGGCGACGGCCGCGCACCCCCGCGCGCCCGCTCCCGGCATCATCCGTCCATGCCCCCCCGGATCCTGGTCGTCGAGGACGACCGCCGCGTCGCCTCCTCCCTGGAGCGGGCCCTGCGCGCCCACGGCCACGAGGTGGAGGTCGCGCACGACGGGGCGACGGCGCTGCGGTGCGTCCGCTCCGTCCCGGACGCGCTCGTGCTGGACGTGAACCTGCCCGATGTGTCGGGGCTGGAGGTGTGCCGGATGATCCGCGTCGGCGGACTCGAGGTGCCGGTGCTGATGCTGACGGCGCGGGCCAGCGTGGAGGACCGGGTCGCCGGGCTGGACGCGGGCGCCGACGACTACCTCGTCAAGCCCTTCGCGCTGGCGGAGCTGCTGGCGCGGGTGCGGGCCCTGCTGCGCCGCTCGCTGGGGGGCGACGGGGCCGGCGCCGACCTCGTCCAGTGGGAGGACCTCGTCCTCGACCTGCGGGCGTGCACCGGCCGGCGGGGGGCCCGCCCCCTGGAGCTGACCCGTACCGAGCTGCGGCTGCTGGAGCTGTTCATGCGCAACCCGGGACGGGTGCTGACGCGTGAGCAGATGCTCGACCGCGTGTGGGGGGTGGACGCCCGCACCTCCTCCAACGGGGTCGAGGTCTACGTGGGCTACCTGCGCCGGAAGCTGGAGGCGGGCGGCGAGCCGCGCGTCCTGCAGACCGTGCGGGGCCTCGGGTACGTGCTGCGGGCGTGAGCCTGCGGGCACGGATCGCGCTCGCGGCGGCGGTCGCGGTGGCGCTGGCGGTCGTGCTGGTGTCGCTCGCGGCCTACGCCACCACGCGCGGCGCCCTCCACGACCAGGTGGACGGCGACCTGCGCACCCGCGCCCAGAACACCCTGCGGGCGTTCGACGGACCGCGGGGGCCGGGTCGGGGCGGTCCTGGGCGGCCGCCGCGCGTCCCCCGGGAGTTCGGCGGGCCGCTGCCGTCCCGCTTCGGCGGCACGGGCGCGTTCGCCCAGCTGGTGGACGCCGGCGGCGTGCCCGTGCGCCTGCCCCCCGGTCAGGTCGCGCTGCCCACCGATCCGGCCGCGCGCGCGGCCGCGGCGGGCGGCCCCGCGCGCTACTCGACGGTGGACGTCGACGGGGTGTCGTACCGGGTGCTCGCGGTCCCGGTGGCGGACGGCCTGGCCCTGCAGGTGGCCCGCCCCCTCGACGAGGTCCAGCGGAGCCTGGGCCGGCTGCGCGGGCGCCTGGTCCTGGTCTCGGCGGCCGGGGTGCTGCTGGCGGGACTGCTCGGCGCCCTGGTCGCCGCCCGGGGCGTGCGCCCGGTGACCCGCCTCACCGAGAGCGTCGAGCTGGTTGCACGCACCCGCGATCTGTCGCACCGCATCGCGGTGCGCGGGGACGACGAGCCGGCCCGGCTGGCGCGGACCTTCAACGACATGCTGGGCAGCCTGGAGCAGGCCCGCGACGCGCAGGAGCAGCTGGTGGCGGACGCCTCCCACGAGCTGCGGACGCCGCTCGCCGCCCTGCGCACCAACGCCGAGCTTCTGGCGTCGGGCGTCCCGCTCCCGGACGGCGAGCGCCGCCGCATCGCCGCCGACGTGGCCATGCAGATCGACGGCTTCGGCCGCCTGGTCGCCGACCTGGTGGAGCTGACCCGGGGTGCGCGCCCCGCCGCGGATCCCGGCCCGGTGCGGCTCGACGAGCTGGTGGCCGACGCCGTCGCCCGCGCACGCGCGCACCACCCCGGGGTCGAGTTCCGCCTCGACGCGGAACCGGCCACCGTGCACGGGGACGCCGTCCGCCTGGAGCGCGCCGTGGACAACCTGCTGCAGAACGCCGTCCGGCACGGCGCGCCGCCCGTGGAGGTCGAGGTGGCGGCGGGTGAGGTGCGGGTGCGCGACCACGGTCCGGGCATCCGCCCGGAGGACCGGGCCCGGGCCCTCGCCCGCTTCTGGCGCGCGCCCGAGGCGCGGGGCCGGGAGGGGTCGGGGCTCGGGCTGGCGATCGCGCAGCAGGTGGCGAGGGCCCACGGCGGCGAGGTGCGCATCGAGGAGGGCCCCGGCGGAGGCGCCCTGGTCGTGCTCGTCGTGCCGGGGGCGCCGGGGGGCGCTGCAACGATCTGAAACACCGGCGTTGGCCCTTGCCCCGGGCAGGGTCTAGGGTTGCGCCCATGTCGCGCAGGAGGCGCGCCCGCGTCTGTGCCATCGCCGTGATCCTCACGGCTTCGTCCGGAGCCGCCACGGCGGCTCCGTCGGGCAACGTCGTCTTCGTCCGGGACGGCGACCTCTGGCGGGCGTCCCCCGTGACCCGCGAGGTCCAGCGGATCACCCGCGACGGCACCGCCGCAAACCCCTACCGGTCGCCCAGCCAGGCCGACTCCGGGATCGTGGTGGCCCTCCGCGGGAACCGGCTGCACGGCTTCACGCTGACCAACGACCCCATCGCCGCCATCCGGCTCCCACCGAGCCTGACGGCCGGGCCCCGCACCGTCAGCCGGGTCGCGGTCTCACCGGAGGGCAACCGCATCGCGCTCGTGCTTGAACGGCCCTGCGAGGGGACGCCCTGCCGGGACGTGATCGGGCTGACACTCGCCGACGGGCGCGTGCAGCGGAGCACGCTGCTCCAGACGCCCGGCGACCTCACGGGTCTCACGTGGTCGGCCCCCCAGCGGCTGCTGGTGACCCGGTCGGCGGGCGTGACCGACATGGGCCTGGACGGCGCCCCCGCCGCCCCGGTCGTGGGCGACGCCGCGCCCGGGGTGATCCTCGCCGAGGCCGACACCTCCTCGGCGGGTGTCGCCGTGGAGCGCCGGGCCCCGGAGGGGACCACCGTGCGCCTGTTCGCGCCGGATCCGGCGGGCGGCCCCCCGGTCGTGCGCTGCGACGTGACCGGCGAGGGCGTCGGCCGCCCCTCGTGGGCGCCCGGAGGCGAGGGGCTCGCCTGGCAGACCTCCTTCGGCGTCGTCACGACCCCCATGTGGACCGGCCCCTGCCCGCAGGCGGCGACGCTGCTGGCGGCCGGCGCGAGCCAGCCCGACTGGGGACCGGCGTCCCTGCCGGCGACCGCGCCCCGGCCGGCGCCCCCCGTGAAGGGCGGAACGGGCACGGGCGGCGGCTCCGGCGGCGGGACCGGCGGGTCCGGGGGTACCGGCGGCTCCGGCGGAGGCAGCACGGGGACGCCCGCGGGCGGCACCCCGACCGTCCCGGTGGGCCGGGGCGCGCAGGCGCCGACCACCATCCCGAACCCCAGCCGCGAGGTCGCCCGGCTGTCGGTGGGCCCCGGCCTGCGCCTGGTGATGCGCCTGCGCGTCGCCGGGGCCGTCACGGTGCGGGTGGAGCGCCAGCGCGGCCGCACGCGGGTGCACGCCCGCACGGTGCGGACCCCGCGCAAGAAGGGGACGGTGCGCGTCTCGCTCGTCGGGCTGAAGCCCGGGACGTACCGGGTGGTGGTGCGCGTCACGATGCGCGGCGGCGGCACCGCCACGCTCCCGCCGCTGCGCCTGCTGGTGCGCGCGGCGGCCGCCCCGCGCCGCTGACGTAGGCGGGTCGAACGTCCCCCCGCCGTGCGGGGATGCGCGCGCCGGTCCCCGGGTACCGGGGCTGCGCCGCTAGAGTCGGCGCCCCCGAATGAACGAATTCCTCCAGACGACGGTCAACGGCCTTGCCAGCGGGTCGATCTACGCCCTCGGCGCGATCGGGCTGTCGCTGGTCTACGGGATCCTGAAGCTGGTCAACTTCGCCCACGGCGACTTCATGACCCTGGGCGGGTACGGCGCCTTCGTGATCAACGTCGAGGCCGGCCTCCCGCTGCCCGTCGCCGCCCTGGCGGGCATCGCGTTCATCGCGGTGGTGGGCCTGGTCACGGAGGAGACCATCTGGCGGCCGATGCGCCGGCGGGGCGCGAAGGTGCTGCAGCTCCTGCTGCTCTCCATCGGCCTCGCGTTCGTGATCCGGAACCTCATCCTGTTCTTCTGGACCGGCAGGGAGCGGCGGCTGGAGGTCGACAACACGGCCGCCTGGGACGTGGGGCCGGTCCGCGTCAGCGAGCTGCAGCTCATCGTGATCGTCACCGCCGCCGTGGTGCTCGTGCTGGTGGGCCTGCTGCTGCGCTACTCGATCCTCGGCAAGAGCATGCGCGCCCTGTCCGACAGCTTCGACCTGGCCGAGGTGAGCGGCATCGACACCCGCCGGGTCGTCACCTGGACGTGGGTGCTCGCCGGCGGCCTGGCCGGGCTGGCGGGCGTGCTGGCCGCCGTGTTCACCTCGCTGACCCCCAACACCGGCTGGCTGCTGCTGCTCGGCATCTTCGCGGCGGTGATCCTCGGCGGGATCGGGAACCCGTTCGGCGCGCTCGCCGGCGGGTTGTTCCTGGGGCTGGTGCAGGAGTGGTCCACGATCGCCTTCGCGCCCACGTACAAGGAGGCGATCGGCTTCCTGCTGCTGATCCTCGCCCTGCTGCTGCGGCCCCAGGGCCTGTTCGGCCACGCGGCGCGGGCGGCCTGACGCATGGACCCGCTGCTCGCCTTCGGGTTCTGGGCCTACGTCCTCACGGTGGCCGGCATCTACGCCGTGTTCGTGCTGGGTCTGCAGGTGCAGGTCGGCGACACCGGCCTGCTCAACTTCGGCCACGTCGCGTTCATGCTCATCGGGGCCTACGCCACCGGGCTGATGGTGACCAACGGCGTGCCCCTGCTGGCCGCGGTGCCGGTGGCGATCGCGCTGGCGGCCCTGGGCGGGGTGCTGCTGGGCCTGCCCACGCTGCGCCTGCGCGCGGACTACTTCGCGATCACCACGATCGCGGCCGGCGAGGTGCTGCGCATCCTGGTGCTCAACCGCCAGGAGGAGACGGGGGGGCCGCAGGGGCTGCGTCGTGCCAGCGGCGAGTGGCGCGACGCCAACAACGCCATCCTCGGCTGGTTCGAGGGGATCGGCTGGGAGCTCGACCGGCGCGTGCCGCTGCTGGTGATCTCGTGGCTGACCGCGGTGGTGGTCGCGCTCGCGCTGGTGTGGCTCGGCCGCACCCCCTGGCGGCGCGCGCTGCGGGCGGTGCGGGAGAACGAGGAGGCCGCGGCCGCGGTTGGTAAGCCGGTGCTGAAGCTCAAGCTACAGGCGCTGGCGGTGGGCGCCGCGATCGCGGGGGCCGCGGGCGTGCTGTTCACGCTGCTGTCCACGAGCCTCTACCCCGAGAACTTCGAGCCCATCGTGACCTTCATCGGGTTCGCCATCCTCATCCTCGGCGGCATCGGCAGCTACTTCGGCGTGGTGCTGGCCTCGATCGTGATCTCGTTCATCGTGTCGGGCACCCGCTTCCTGGACCTGCCGCTCGAGGCGGACAAGGTCGCCGCGCTGCGCTTCGTGGTGATCGGCCTGCTGATCATGGGGGTCATGGCCTTCCGTCCGCAGGGGATCTTCGGGCGCCGGGAGGAACTGCATCTCGACGCCTGACACGATCCTCGAGGTCACCGACCTGCGGCGGCACTACGGCGGCGTGCGGGCGGTCGACGGCGCCACGTTCCACGTGCGCCGCGGCAGCGTCACCGCGCTGATCGGCCCCAACGGCGCGGGCAAGACGACCGCCTTCAACCTGGTCACCGGCTTCGCGCGGCCCGACGGGGGCAGGGTGCGCTTCGACGGGCGGGACGTGACCGGCCAGCCGGCGGATCGCCTGGCGCGCCTGGGGATGGTGCGCACGTTCCAGCTCACCCGGGTGCTGTCGAAGATGACCGTGCGCGAGAACGTGATGCTGGCGGGCCGGGACCAGCCGGGGGAACGGTTCCTGACGGCCGCATTCCGCCCCGGCAGGTGGCGGCGGCGGGAGGAGGAGGTGGCCGCGCGGGCCGACCGCGTGCTCGAGGACATCGGCCTCGCGCGCCTGGCCGGCGCCTACGCCGCCACCCTCTCCGGCGGCCAGCGCAAGCTGCTGGAGCTGGGCCGCGCCCTGATGGCCGACCCCACCCTCGTCATGCTCGACGAGCCGATGGCGGGCGTGAACCCGACGCTGGGCCGCCGCCTGCTGGAGATGCTCGACGCGCTCCGCCACGAGCGGGGGCTCACGGTGCTGTTCATCGAGCACGACATGGAGGTCGTGATGGGACGCAGCGACGAGGTCATCGTGATGGGCGAGGGCCGCGTGGTGGTGCAGGACGCGCCCGACGTCGTCCGCCGCGACGGCCGCGTCATCGACGCGTACCTGGGCGGGGGGCTCACCGTTGAGTAGCGCCACCACGGGCGACGGCGACGGCGGGGCGCGCCCCATCCTGTCCGCCCGCGAGCTCGTGGGCGGCTACGTCGACGAGGTGGACATCCTGCGCGGCTGCAGCCTGCACGCCGCGCCCGGGGAGATCGTGGTCGTGGTGGGCCCCAACGGCGCAGGGAAGTCGACGCTGGTCAAGGCGGTGTTCGGACTGGTGCGGCTGAAGAGCGGGCGCGTCGAGCTGGACGGGGCGGACATCACCGGCGCCCCGCCGCACGAGATCACCGGCCGCGGCATGGGCTACGTGCCGCAGGTGAACAACGTGTTCCCGTCGCTGAGCGTGCACGAGAACCTGGAGCTGGGGCTCACCCGGGCACCCCGTCGCGCCCGCGCGCGCGCCGATGCGATGTACACACTGTTCCCCCGTCTGGCCGAGCGGCGGCGCCAGCGGGCCGAGGCGCTGTCCGGCGGCGAGCGGCAGATGCTCGCCATGGCGCGGGCCCTCATGCCCGAGCCCCACGTGCTGCTGCTGGACGAGCCCTCCGCGGGCCTCGCCCCCAAGGTCGTGCAGGAGGTGTTCGTCACCATCCAGGACGTCAACGCCACCGGCGTCACGGTGGTGATGATCGAGCAGAACGCGCGGGCCGCCCTGGCGATGGCCGACCGCGGCTACGTGCTGGAGGGCGGCGCGAACCGCCTGACCGGGTCCGGGGTCGATCTGCTCAACGACCCGCAGGTCGCCGAGCTCTACCTGGGCGGCGCCGCCGAGGACGCGTGACGCGCGGGCCCGGGCGCACGCCCGGGCCCGCGGCCGGTGCTACTCCCCGCCGGTGACCGGGAAGAGCTCGTCGTCGTTGTCGACCAGCTCGCCGTCGCGGTAGACCCACGTGCCGTAGGTGGCCGCGCTGGGGTCGCCGTTGTCGTCCCAGTCGACCGGGCCCGAGGCCCCCTCGTAGTCGATGTCCTCGCCCGCCGCGGCGGCCCGCAGGGCCTCCGGCAGCTGCTCGAACGTGTACTTGGTCCCGCCCTGCGACACCGCCTGCAGGTTCTGGGCGATGTCACCGGGGTCGTTCGACCCCGCGGCGGCCGCGGCCAGCGCGATCAGCACCACCGCGTCGAAGTTCTGGGCGTCGTAGGTCTGACGCGGCCGCTTGACCTCCTGCTTCCACAGGGTGTCGAACGCCTCCCCGGCCGGCGCGTCGACGCTCGTCGGCGCGGTCCCGCCCATGCCCTCCGTCGACCGCTCGCCGACCTGGGTGGGCAGGTCGTTGGAGCGCAGGCCGTCCGCGGTGAACGTCTTGGCCGGGTCCCAGCGGCCGGTGCGCACCAGGGCCGGGCCCATCTTCTGCCACGTCTCGGGGTAGTCGATGATGACCCACCCGGCGGGGTTCCCGCCCGCGATCTGACCGGCCTCCGAGTCCAGGCTCGCGGCGTTCGGGTTGTACGCCACGTTGCGGGAGACGTTGCCGCCGCCCTCCTTCCACGCGTTGGTGAACTCCTCGACCAGCGCGGTGCCGTACGCGTCGTTGCGCGACGCGGTCACGACCGTGGCGTCCGCGCCGATGCGCTTGGCCACCACCTCGGCGAGCACCCGGCCCTGCAGCGCGTCCGAGGGCGGCGTGCGGAAGACCAGGCCGTCGTCGTCGAGCTCCGTGATGGACGGGTTCGTCGCCGACGGCGACACGATCGGCACGCCGGCCTGGATCGTCACGTTCTCGGCGACCGCGATCGTCTCGGCCGTCGCCCACGGGCCCGCGATCGCGGCCACGTCGTCGCTCTCGACGAGCTTCGTGGCGGCCTCCTGCGCGCCCTGCGGGTCCGTCTTGGTGTCCTCGGTGACGAGCGTCATGTTCAGGTCGACGCCGGCCTCCTCGGCCGCCGCGTTCACTCGCGCCGCGGCGAGGTTCGCCGCGCGCGAGCCCGGGCCGCCGAACGGCCCGAGCTGCCCCGTGAGCGGCACGAGCACGCCCACCTTGAGATTCCCGACGTCTCCGCCGCCCCCGCCGCTCGTCGCGGCGGCGTCGGTTCCGCCCGTCGTCTCGTCGTCATCGCCGCAACCGGCCGCGATCACGCCCGTGGTCAGGGCGAGCGCGGCCAGAGCCGCCGCCATACGGCGCCTCGTCACATCGGCCTCCTGGGGTTTCGAGGGGGGCGCTCCGCTGGTAGGCCCCCCGTGAGCGGGCGAGATTAGCCATTTCCGTCACGAAGTGCCGGAAAACGTCAGGACGCCCATCCGCGCGCGTCCCGCGTGACCGCCGGGGTGGCCGGCCGGGCATGCGTCCCGCACACTGGCGGCCGTGCCCCGTCCCCTTTCGGCCCTGCTCGCGCTGGCCGTGCTGGCCGCCGCGCCCGCGGCGGCCGCCGCCCGCGTGTCCATCGTGTACGACGAGCGCGGGCCCGCGCGGACCCTCCTCGCCCCCGGCCCGGACGGGGGCGTCGACACGGTTGCGGGCGGGTGGCTGCACCAGGCCCCCGGGGCCGAGGACGTGCTGCCGCCCGCGCGCCGCGCGGGCAAGGTCAGCGGCGGGACGGGCACGGCCGCGACCCCCGGCCTCCGGGGGCGTGACGCCGCGGGCATCGAGGCGGTGCTCACGGCGGCGATCCGCGGCTCGGGCGCGCACGTCGTCTTCCTCGACGAACTGGGACCGGCCTACCGCGGGG
>DATMJR010000019.1:0-5791 GCA_035553775.1 Miltoncostaeaceae bacterium
TCGCAGGGCGCCCGCGCCTGACCGCTCCTCCGCCCCGTCCCGCGTACGATCGGGACGGGGCGAACAGGGGGACACGAGGCGGACGGCGACACGCTGCGGGCGCTGCAGGCGCCCCTGAAGGAGCGCTATCGCGCCGAGCCCGGGGCGGCGGTCATCACCCTGTGCGCGAGCGGCGACCTCGCGGGGGAGGGCGTGTCCTGCCGGGTCGAGACGGGGCGCGCCCTGGTGGAGGCGGGCCTGCACCCGGCCACCGGCGGCGGCGGCTCCCTCGCCTGCTCGGGCGACATGCTCCTGCAGGCGCTGGCCGCCTGCGCCGGCGTGACCCTGCGGGCCGTCGCCACCGCCATCGGCGTCGCCGTGCACGGCGGGCGGGTGGTGGCCGAGGGCGACCTGGACGTGCGGGGGACCCTCGGCGTGGACCGCGCGGCGCCGGTGGGGTTCCGGGAGATCCGGCTCCGGGTGGAGGTCGACACCGACGCCGGCGCGGACGACCTGGCGACGCTCCTGCGTCTGACCGAGCGCTACTGCGTGGTGCTGCAGACGCTGCGGGGGGAGGTCACGGTGAGCGCCGACGCGGTGCGGGCGGGCTGAGGCAGCGCTCCGGCCGGCGCCCGCCACGAGCCGTCCGGCGCGCTACCGGACGTAGCGCAGGAACACGACCCCGCCGCCGAAGGTGCGGGTCTCGGCGAGCCGCAGGTCGCGCCGCACCGACCGCGGGAAGTACGGCGTCCCGCCTCCCAGCACCACCGGGTGGACGAACAGGTGGTACTCGTCCACGAGGTCGTGCGCGATCAGCGTGGCGGCCAGCCCGGCGCCGCCGACGCCGATGCTCCCGCCCGGCTGCTCCCTGAGCCGCGCGACCTCCTCCACCGGGTCGCCCCGCACCAGCCGGACGCCGCCCTCGGCCCGCTCCACGGTGGTCGAGAACACCAGCCGCTCGATCCGGTTCCAGATGCGGGCGAACTCGAGCTCGACCTCGTCGGCCCCGGGGTTCTGCTCCGCCCTCTCCCAGTACCGCATCGTCTCGTACAGCCGTCGCCCGAGCAGGTGGGTGTCCGTACCCCGGACCCGCGCGTTGTGGAAGCGGTGCAGCTCCTCGTCCGGGGCCGCCCAGTCGATGCCGCCATCCGGCCCGGCGACGTAGCCGTCGAGCGACACGCCCATCGCGTAGATCACGTCGCGAGCCATCAGGCGCAGCAGCGTACCCGCCGCACCGGGCGACGCCGTTGCGTGGGGGCCGGCCTGCGCGGCCACGGTGACCGGCGGCCCCCGGACACACGTGGTGACCGACGAGGGCGGATGCAACACTCCTCGGGCGCCTCTAGCTCAATCGGTGAGAGCAACGTCCTTTTAAGTCGTGAGATGTCGGTTCGAGTCCGACGGGGCGCACCTCGTTCCGTCCGGCCCGACTGCGAACATAGGTTCGTGTCGGGAGGCGACCGTCGCGCTGGGACCGGGCGACCGGAGAAGCCGAGCGAGACGGCGGTCATCCGCTCGTGCCCCGTCCACGGGCCTGAGCGCCACTACGCGATTCTGGACCGCGGCAGGCTGCGCCACCGCTGTCGCCGTTGCCTCGGCGCAGCCGTCAGCCGCCGGCACCGCAGGCTCAAGAGGATGCTCGTCGAGGAGGCCGGCGGCGGCTGCGCCGTGTGCGGTTACGACCGGTGCCTCGGCCACCTCCACTTCCATCACGTCATCCCCGCGGAGAAGTCATTCGAGATCCAGACGGGCACCGGGAAGTCGATCGCCGCGTACCGCGAGGAGGCGCGGAAGTGCGTCCTCGTCTGCGCGAACTGCCACGGCGAGATCGAGGCGGGGCTGATTCCATCGCCGCCGGCCGGCTCGCGGTTTCGCGACTTCCCGAGCGAAGGGGGGAGCGGCACCGGCCCGGCATCGCCGGCGGACGCCTGAGGCGGCGGAGCGCGAGCTGATCCCTCCGGCGCAGGCGCCGGTCCGCCGGACGCCGTTCACGGAGCCGAGGGGCCGAGGATCTCTGCGCGCCGGGGCGGTGCCTGCCGTCTGATCGACGGTGCAATGGTCGTCGGCTTCGCGGCCTCCGAGGCCCACCGTCCAGGACGTCCGGGGCGCGTGGACGTCCGTCGTCTCCGCTCGTCGATCGGGCCGCCGCTCAGCCGTGCGGGGAGCCGCCCCGCACGGCTGAGCGGCGGTGACCTGACCAGGCGTGAGCGATGCGGGCGGGGGGGATGCACCCCTGATCGCCCACGTTCGCACCGGGGAGGCCCCCATGGGACAGACCGTGTTCATCCTCGACGGGTGGGACGCGGTGGCCCGCATCCTGCTCGTCGGGACGCTCGGCTACACGTGGCTGGTGCTGCTCCTGCGCGGGACCGGTCCCCGCACCCTCGGCACCATGACCCCCTTCGACTTCGTCATCACGGTCACCCTCGGTTCGGCCTTCGGACGCGTCCTCACCGCCCAGGAGGTCGGCCTCGTCGAGGCGGCCGTGACGTTCGCGCTCCTGGTGGCCCTTCAGTGGACCTTCGCCGTCCTGCGGAGGCGATCCCGGGGGTTCAGCCGCCTGGTGGACGTGAGCCCGACGGTGGTCTATTTCCGCGGGCGGCCGGTCCCCGAGGCCCTCCACCGGCACCGCCTCACGGAGGCGGACCTGCACTCGGCGGTCCGCGAGAGCGGGCGCGGCTCGCTGAGCGAGGCCGAGGCCATCGTGCTCCAGTCGGACGGTACGTTCGCCGTCATCGGTGCCGACGCGATGGGCGACGGTTCGTCCGTCACGCCGTACGCCCCCACCCCGGCGTAGCCGCCGGAGGTCCATACGTCCGGCGCGCGCCGCCCACGGCCGGAGCCGCGGTGGGACGTGGCCGGCCGGGCGCCGGCCGGCTGCTCCCATCCGGCCCCGCCTCCGCCTCAGCCGGCCGCGCCGCCCCCGCGGTCGACATCGGCCAGGTACCGGTGGCACAGCTGGATCGCCAGTGCGCCGTCCCCGACCGCGGCGGCGACCCGCTTCGCGGTGCCCTCCCGGACGTCGCCGGCGGCGAACACGCCCGGGACGCTCGTCTCCAGCGCGAGCGGCGTGCGCTCCTCGTCGCCGCGCCGGCCGGCGGCCGCGTCGCCGGTGAGGACGAACCCCCGCTCGTCGCGGGCGATCGACGCGGGCAGCCACCCGGTGGTGGGCTCGGCGCCGATCATCACGAACAGGCCGGCGGCGGGGACGGTGCGGCGCGCTCCGGTGGCGCGTTCCTCGAGCACGAGCCGCTCGAGCCGGCCGAGCCCGTCGCCGTCCACCACGGCGGTCCCGGTGAGGACGGCGACGTTGGGGGTCGACGACAGCTGCCGGACGAGGTAGTCGGACATCCCGGCGGCGAGCGACGCGGCGCGCACCACGACCGACACGCGGCCGGCGAAGCGGGCGAGGTGCAGGGCCGCCTGCCCGGCCGAATTGCCACCGCCGACGACGTACACCTCCTCACCCCGGAAGCCCGCGGCCTCGGATCCGGCGGCGCCGTAGTAGACCCCCGCCCCGACACGCTCCTCCAGGGCGGGGACCCCGAGGCGGCGCCAGGAGACGCCCGTGGCGAGCACGACCGCCCGGGCGCGGACCGTCGCGCCGTCCCCGAGCACGACGGCGACGCGGGCGTCCTCACGGGCGATGTCGGTGACCCGGCGCCCGAGCAGGAAGACGGCACCGAACAACCGGGCCTGGACGAACGCCCTCCGGGTCAGCTGGTCCCCGGCGATCCCCATGGGGAAGCCGAGGAAGTTCCGGATGAGGGAGCTGGCCCCCGCCTGGCCCCCGTACGGGCCCTCGTCGACCACGAGCGTGCGAAGCCCCTCGGACGCGGCGTAGACCGCGGCACCGAGCCCCGCCGGGCCGGCGCCCACGATGACGACGTCGTACTCCGCGTCCAGGGCGGCGCCGCCCCCGAGCGCGTCGGCGAGCTCCGCGTTGTCGGGGTCGTTCATCACGCGCCCGTAGGCCAGAACGAGCGGCAGCCGCTCCGACGCCCCGCCGGTCTCCTCGAGAAGGCGACGCCCCGGCGCGGAGCCGGCAGGGTGGAAGTCGTAGGGCACGTCCGCCCGGCGGAGCATCTCGCGCAGCTCGTGCGACCGGCGGTCACCGTCCCGCCCGACGATCTGCACGGGCTTCGTCCAGGCGCCGTGGCGCCTGCTCCAGTCGTCGAGCAGCTCGATGACGACGTGGTGGAACTGCTCGGTCGGAGGGGCGGTGGGCGTGACGGCGAACCCGTCGACCAGGCCCAGCGCCGCGACCCGGGAGATCTCGTCGGCGGCGGAGAAGTCGTCGGGCCCGAAGGTGAGCATGCGCCTGGCCGTCGGGTGGAGGGCGCGACACCGCGCCAGCACGTCCACGGCCTGCGTGGAGCGGTCGACGAGGATGACCGCGAGGGCGCGGGCCTCCGCCTGCAGCCGCGCGAGCGCCTCCGTGGCGTCGGCCCCCGACCGTGCGCCGACGATCCCGTAGTCCTCGCCGTAGCGGGTGCGCAGCGCGCGCTCGGTCGCCGCCCGCCGGGCTGCGTCGCCGTCCACCGCGAGGATGACGGGGGCGGCGCCGGTCACCGGCCGAGTATACGAACGCGCCTCGCGGGCACCGCCTGCGCCCTCGCAGCCGGGCGCGTAGGTTGGACGGGCAGCGGCGCGACGGAGGGCCCGGTTGAGGATCGCCACCTGGAACGTCAACTCGGTGCGGCAGCGGGTGCCGCGGCTGCTGCCGTGGCTCGACGAGCGCCGGCCCGACGTGGTGTGCCTGCAGGAGACCAAGCTCGCGGACGACGCGTTCGCGGAGCTGCTGGGCGAGGAGCTGGGGCGTCGCGGCTACGCCGCCGCCGTGCACGGGCAGGGGCAGTGGAACGGCGTGGCCATCCTGTCCCGGGTCGGCCTGGAGGACGTGGTGACCGGGCTCGCGGGCGCGCCCGAGTGGGACCGGCCGGAGGCGCGGGCGGTGGCGGCGACCTGCGGCGGGGTGCGTGTGCACTCGGTGTACGTGCCGAACGGCCGGGCGCCCGACTCGGACCACTACCGGTACAAGCTCGCCTGGCTGGCGGCGCTGCGCGAGGTGGTGGCGCGCGGCCCGGAGGCCGTCGCGGTGTGCGGGGACATCAACATCGCCCCCACGGACGCGGACGTGTTCGACCCCGGCGCCTACGTCGGCCAGACGCACGTGACCCCGGCCGAGCGCGAGGCCCTGGCGGATCTCATGTCGGCCGGGCTCCACGACGTGGTGCGCGAGCGCTGGCCCGGGGAGCGCATCTTCACGTACTGGGACTACCGGGCGGGCATGTTCCACCAGGATCTCGGCATGCGCATCGACCTCGCGCTCGCATCCGCGCCCGTGGCCGCCCGCGTGCGCGCCGCCTGGGTGGACCGCCAGGCGCGCAAGGGCAGCGGCCCCAGCGACCACGCCCCCGTCATCGTCGACCTCGACGAGGCACCGGACGGGGACATCGGGCCGGTGGTGCCGCCCCCGTCGGCGCGCGCGCCCCGCCGCGGCGCGACGCGCCTGCCGCAGTCCCGATAGCGGTCGCGCCGGCCCGGCTACGGCTGGGCGTAGCTCGCCACCTCCACCGTCAGGCGGCCGCGAGCCGGATCGCGGGAGAACAGGAACACGCCCCTCTCGGTCTCGCCGCTGGCGAGGAACTCGAACACCTGCTCGCCCTCGCCGACGACGCGTCCGCCGACGACCAGCTCGGCGACGACCTGCACCTGGTCGGCGGCCTCGCCGCCCCCGTTGCGCACGGCGAACGGCACGGCCCACGCATCCCCCCGCCGGGTGACGGGCTCCGGGCGCTCCACCACGAGC
>DATMJR010000020.1:0-5372 GCA_035553775.1 Miltoncostaeaceae bacterium
CCTCGACGCCGTCGTCGGCAGCGCCTACCGCAACCCGATCGACCCGGCCACCGGCCAGAAGAGCCCGACCGACGACAACTGGTACGACCTCGACATCCTGCGCGAGGCGGTCGTGGCCCTCGGCCTCGCCGACGCCGTCGCGGGCCTGGACGGCGCCACGGTCTTCGCGCCGAACGACATGGCCTTCCGGCACCTCGTGGCCGATCTGACCAACACCCCGGCCTCCGAGCTGGACGAGAGCGAGGTCCTCGCCGCGCTGGTCGCGATCGCGTCCGATCCCGCGCCGCTCAACGGCACGCCCTTCACCGGCGCCGCCGCGCTCACGCAGACCGTGCTGTACCACGTGAGCCCCGAGGCCGTCCGCAACCTGCGCCCGCGCGTCAAGGGCGGGCCCATCCCGACCCTCACGACGCTCCCCGACGCCCTCCCCGGCGTCGCGGTGGGCACCCTCAACCCGTACACCTTCCGCAACCGCGTCTACCTGGGCGACGGCGACGCGAACGACCGCGACCCGCAGTACGCGCGGTTCACCGTCAAGGCGTCCAACGGCACCGTGCACCACATCGACGGCGTCCTGCGCCCGCTCGACCTGGTCGCGCTCTTCCCCGGGGACTGAGATCCGCAGCAGCGTGCGGCCCTCTCCGGGGCCGCACGCGGGCTCCTCTTCAGGGTCATCCGATGCCCGAATTCCGCAGCTGGCGTCCGTGATGCCACGCAGTCCGGCACCGTGACCGGCGCGTGAGGTCCGCGGCACCGCCCGCATTCCGGGCGCCCCCCCGGGGCCTATAACTGTGCGTCCCCCGCCAGGTGCGCCCTCCTCGCAAGTCGCGCGCTCCCGATGCCGACGAGGAGTGTCGTGCCGCAACGCCCCCTGCTCTCCCTCGCGCTGCCGCCCGCGCCGGCCTCGGTGGTGACCGCCCGTCGGCGCCTTGAGGAGGTCCTCGATCCCCTGCTCGCCGACGGGCTCGTCTCGGCCGCCACGCGGGACACCGCCGTGCTGCTGGTGAGCGAACTGGTCACCAACGCCGTGCGTCACGCGCGCACGGGGGCCGGGGCGCGGGTGGAACTCCAGGTCGCGCTGACGAACGCCCACCGGCTCCACGTGAGCGTGCACGACGAGGGACAGGGCTTCACCGCGACGCGGGTGGCGATGCCGCCGCCGGAGCAGATCGGCGGGCGCGGTCTCGCCCTGGTCGACGCCATGGCCGAGGACTGGGGCGCGGAGCGGGTCGGATCCATGCGGGTCTGGTTCGAGCTGCCCCTCGAACCGGCTTCCTGACGGGGTCGCGCGCCGTAATCGCCGGAAACTCCAGAACGGCGACCGAGCACACCCTCCACCACGGCGCGTCCGCGTGCCCGTCCCGGGTAACCAGGATCGCGACGGCGGCGGAGAGGCATGCGTGTACGAGCACAGCAGGCGTCTGTTCACGGCACTCCGCCCCCTGCTCGCCCCGAGCCCGGACCCGCTCGCGACGAAGCGGTCGCTGCTGCGGTACTGCGAGGCGGCGGTCCGGCGCCTCGGCGATGACGAGTCTCCCGGGCGCGTCGTGCAGCGGCTGTTCCTCGAGGTGCGCCCACTGATCGCGCCGTCGGACGCCCTGCAGGCACTGGACGTCGTGGAGCGGGCCGTCCACGGCCTGCACCACGCGGCCCTGGCCGCGCGCGTCGCCCCGATCATGCGGTGCGCCGCCGTCAACCGGCGCCAGGAGCCCTGTGGCCGCGATGCACTGCGCGGACACCCCTACTGCGCGTCCCACCGGCATCTGGCCGAGGCGGTCGCCGCGTCGTCGCGGGGCACGCTCCCGCGCCGCCCCGTCGCCCACGGCTGATCGCCGCCGCCCGCGACGGGCGCCCGCCGCTGGGGCACGCGATTCGAGCTCGGCGTACGCGCGTCCCGGGGGTACGATCACGCCGGTCGGGTCCCCCGGCCCGGGTCACCAGTGGAGGCGCACGCGGGTGGATTGGTATCTGCCGTCCCCGACACCGGGCGATGTCGCCGCCCTGCGCCGTGCGATCGCGGCCCACCTGCGCCGGCACGCCCACGACGCCGTCGACGCCGATCTGCCGGGGGCGGAGCTCGCCGTGGGCGAGATCCTCACCAACGCGGTGCTGCACGCACCCGGGCCGGTGTGGGTGGCCCTGGACTGGCGGGGCGAGCGACCGCGGCTCGACGTGCACGACCTCGGTCCGGGCGTTGTCCCCGGACCGGCGCTGCTGCCCGACGATCCCCTGCGCGTCGGTGGGCGCGGCCTGTTCCTCGTCTCCCACCTCACCCCCCACCTCGAGGTGGCCGCCAAGGCCGGGGGCGGCACCCGCGTGTCGGTCGCGCTGCCCGTGCGGCGCCGGGTCGCGCGCCGTCTCGACCCCGGGCCACCCGCCCGCGACAGCCTCCCGGGCCCCGGGGAGGCCGGCCCGGGCGGCTACTTCCCCCGCGAGGCCTTCCTGCGGGCCCTCATCGTGCAGATGGCCCGGTCGGTGGGCTCGGAACTCGGCCCCGATGTCGTCGAGGCGATGGTCGCCCGCGTCGGCACGGATGTGGGCGCGCGGATGGAGGACGAGTACCGCCGCGCACGGGAGCTCACGGGGCCGCTGACCCCGGCGCAGATCGCCGAGCTCCTCGTCGGTCTCAAGGCGGCCATCGGGGGTGACTTCTGGATCATCGCGGCCGACGACGAGCAGATCGTGCTCGGCAACCGCCGGTGCCCGTTCGGGGAGGCCGTGCGGGGGGCGCCGGGGCTGTGCCGCATGACCTCGAGCGTGTTCGGCGGGATCGCGGCGCGGAACGCCGGCCGCAGCCAGGTCGTTCTGGAGGAGCGCATCGCCGTCGGCGATCCGCACTGCAGGGTGGTGGTGCGGCTGCGCCCCGCGGCCGAGGACCCCTTCGCGCACGAGTACTCCGCTGCTGCCCGCGGGCCGGAGGACGCACCCGGCCGGTAGGGCCGGGACGGCCGACGGGCCGGCCACCAGGCGCGCCCGGCAGGATTCGAACCTGCGACCGGCGGATTAGAAGTCCGCTGCTCTGTCCAGCTGAGCTACGGGCGCCGAGCCGGCGCGGGGCCGGCCGGGAGGACCCCCGCCGAGCGCCGGGGGCCGGGGGCTGCCGCGTGCGGGGCCGGCACGGTGCCGGCCCCGCCGCGTGCGCGGGCTACTCGCCCAGGTACTTCTTGACGTCCAGGTTGTGCTCCTCCATGAGCTTCCGGAACGTGTCCCGCATCTCCTCGGGGTAGTCCGGGAGGTTCTCGTGCTCGAGGACCTCCTGCGCGCGCTCCTTGATGCGCGGGCCGAAGTCCCAGTCCTCGTCGTTGATGAGCCGCTTGATCTCGCGCTCGGGCCACGACACCACGCCCGGGTCACGCGAGAACTTGCTGGCGAGCTCGTCGATCTCCTCGAAGCGGCCCGGCAGCGGCGCCTGCTCCTGGATCATGCCCTTCTCCTTCAGGGCCTCGTCCACCTGCGGGTCGGGCATGTACGGCGTGCCGTAGGCGCCCTTGTGGAAGAGCTTCTCGAACTTGAGCCGCACGCGCTGACCGCCGCCCTTGGGGTCCTCGAGCGGGTAGCCCAGGGCGTGGCCCCAGGTGAACTTGTAGTGCGGCGGCAGGCCGAAGGCCTTCTCCACGCCGCCCGGCTTACGGCCGAAGGCGATGAGGATGTTGCCGACACCGAGGGAGGTGGCGGCGAGCATCGCCTGCGAGACCGCGAGACCGGACTCGAACCGGAGCAGCATCTCCGTGCGCTCCGTCGGGAAGCTCATCAGACGCGGAACCGTCTGCGTCATGGTGAACTCGTAGTTCCACCCGTGGTACTTGGTGAGCGCGCCGGAGAGGGCCAGCGTGGAGAGGCCGTCGTTGGCGCGGCCGTACCAGGCGTTCAGGTTCGTCAGCCAGAAGATCAGGTGCGAGCTCTGGTTGATGATCTGGACGTTGAAGCCCGAGACGCACTCCTCGATCTCGTCCCAGAGGTCGGAGTCCTTGGTGACGACGATCGCCTCGGTGGCGTTGATGTTGCCCTGGCACGACGCGAGACGACCGGCCTGGAGGATGGTCTGGATCTTCCAGTCCTCGACGGTGCGCTCGGGGTCGTAGTACCGGATGCTGCGACGGTTGCCGATCGCCTGCAGCGTCGGAACGTCCGGGATGTCAGCTGCGCTGATCGACACGCGGAACCCCCTGTTGGTAATGGACTGTCCCCGTTGCGAGGGGCCTGCGGCACCGGGCCACGAGGTCGTCGCCCGCACGGCCCGCGCGCACTATACGGACCCTCCCCGACTCGTGACGAGTGCTGCAAGCCCGTTCGGGACGCTCATCCCGAGATCGGCGTACGGGGCGGCCGGTGCGGCGCCACGCCCCCCGGCGATCGGTAGTGTCCCGGGCATGCCGAATCTCCTCTTCATCTCCGTGCCGACGGACGAGGTCCTCAACAAGGAGGGCAAGGTCCGCTTCCCCGGCACCGACAAGGCCGTCGAGAAGCTCAAGGACGCGGGGTGGGACGTCACCCTGATCGAGCCCAAGTGGCCCGCCGCCCTCGAGAAGGCCCGGGAAATGCAGCCCGACGCCATCCTCGTCGCCACCTACAAGGCGACCCCCCGCTCGCGTGACGCGGCGTCGATGCTGTCGCGCATGCAGGACAAGCCGGTCTACACCGTGGGCGTCCTGCAGAAGGACGACGCGTTCCGGACGATGGCGCCCGACGTGGGCGTGCTCACCGGGATCGACAAGCTCCCCAAGCCCTGACGCGACGCCGGGGCGCACGCCCCGGCGGCTCACGCCCTCCCCGCACGCGCAGCGCCCCGGTCCGGCGCCCGCGCGTGTGGGCGGCGCATGCCCGCGGCACCCCGTCCGGGGGCGTGACGCGACTCGCGGCACCACCGTCGGCGGCGTCAGAGGCCGCTCGCGGCACCACCGTCCGCGGCGTCAGAGGCCGCGCGCGGCACCACCGTCCGCGGCGTCAGGACCCGCTCGCGGCACCACCGTCCGCGGCGGGGTCGATCACCGCGTAGGTCGCCCCGTCCCCGCCCTCGTTGAGCGGGGCCTGCTCCACGGCCTCCACCAGGGGGTGCCGCGCGAGCTCCTCCCGCACCGCCGCCCGCAATGCGCCCGTGCCCTTGCCGTGGATGATGCGCACCCGCGGGCGCCCGACGACCGCGGCCGCGTCGACCGCCTCGCGCACCTGCGCCCGCGCCTCCTCGGCGCGCTCCCCGCGGACGTCGACCTCCGCCGGCGCCGCGCGCACCTCGGGGCGGCGCTCGCTCGCCGCGCCGGGGGTGCGCCGCCCCCCGCCGCCGTCGCCCGCCGGCCGGGAGGCGTCCACCACCAGCCGCGCCACCGGCACCTTCAGCCGCAGCCGCTCGCCCTGCACCTCGGCGACCTCCCCCT
>DATMJR010000021.1:0-18468 GCA_035553775.1 Miltoncostaeaceae bacterium
CACCCTGCGGGTCCGGGTCGCGCGGTACTCGCCCGTCGCAGCACCTCGCGCTATGGCCGCGGGCGACCGGACCGGCGGCGGCGCCGGGGCCCGGCGTGGCGACGTGGCGTCCCGCAGGCGCGCACCGGCGAGCGCACCGGCTCAGGCACCCCGGCCACGACGTCCTCGCGCGTCCCGCCTCCCGCCCGCGGCGCGGGGGTGGCCGGGCCGCGTTGGCGCCGGGGCACCACGTGGCGACGTGGCGTCCCGCAGGCGCGCGCCGGCGAGCGCACCGACTCGCGCCCCCCGGCCACGACGTCTTTGCGCGTCCCGCCTCCCGCCCGCGGCGCGGGGTTGCCGGGCCGCGGTGGCGCCGGGGCCCGACGTGGCTACGTGGCGTCCCGCAGGCGCGCGTCGGCGCGCCGCACCGCCTCGCGCACCCGGGCCACACAGCCCTCGCGCTCCTCGCGCGCCAGCAGCAGCAGGGCGCGCTCGAGGTCGCCGAGCGCGTCGCGGGCGTCGGGGGCGGCGTCGGCGAGCTGCGCGCGCGCGAGCGGGTCCTCGAGCAGCGTGGGCACGGTCATCATCCCGGGCGTGGGGTCATCCGGTCCGCGCGCTCCCCCGAGCGCGCGCACCACGGCCTCCACGGCCAGCGCGGCGAGGGCCGCCTCGCGCGGCGGCAGCGGCACCAGCGCCCGGAAGGCCCCCAGCGCGAGCGCCACCTCCTCGTCGCGCTCGTCGCGCTCGCCGAGTGGTGCGTCCTCGTCGACGTCGAACACGTGCCTCCGGTCTACCCGCCTCGTGTGCCGCCCAGCCGCCCCAGGGTACGGCGCACCCGGAAGGTGTAGCCGCCGCCGAACAGCAGCGCGTGCACCAGCAGCGGAGGCAGCTGACACAGCGGCACCCGCTCCTCGCGGCCGGGGGACGGGGGCAGCACCTCGTCGTACGCCGCGAACACCCGGGGGGCGAAACCCCCGAACAGCCGCATCATGGCGAGGTCCATCTCCCGATGGCCGCCGTACACGGCCGGATCCACCAGCACCGGGCCGCCGTCGGGCGCCGCGTGCGCGTTGCCGCTCCACAGGTCCCCGTGCAGGCGGGCGGGCGGCTCCGGGGGGCCGCACAGACAGGGCAGGCGGGCGATCAGGCGGTCGGCGGCCGCGGCATCGGCGGCGTCCAGCACACCCCGCTCGCGCGCGGCGCGCACCAGCGGCGCGATACGGCGTTCCCCGAGGAACGCGGGCCAGTCGGGAAGCGGGGAGTTGGACTGCGGGAGCGGGCCGATCCAGTTGTCCCGGTCCAGGCCGAAGGCCGGCGCACGGGCGGCGTGCAGGGCCGCGAGCCCGCGCCCGAGCCGGTCGTCGTGGTCGGGAGCCGGCGGCGAGGGCGGCAGCCACTCCAGCGCGAGGAACCCGTCCGGCGCGTCGTCCACGGCGAGCACGCGCGGGATGCGCGGCCCGCCCTCCACGCGGAGCCAGGCGAGGCCCTCCGCCTCGGCCGTCCACGTGCCGGGCGGCGCCCCCGGCCGGTGCTTGACGAACACGTCGCGACCGTCGGCGGTGCGGGCGTGGGCGGCGCGGTTGACGTCGCCTCCGGCGACCGGGCGCAGCGCCGCCACGGGAGCGCCGAGCGCCCGCGCCAGGCGCGCCACGTTCACAGCCGGCCGGCGGCCCGCAGGTGGTCGAGCAGCCCCCGGCACGATCGCTGCACCATGTCGAACACGTCCCGGAAGCCGTCCGGGCCGCCGTGGTACGGGTCGGGCACGTCGCGGTCGTCGCCGGCCTCCGGGTCGAAGGCCCGCAGGGGCATGATGCGCGCCGCGGTCGCCTCGTCGGCCATCGCCCGCAGCGCGGCCAGGTTCTGCCGGTCCATCCCCAGGATCAGGTCGTGGCGGGCCAGGTCGTCCCGCAGGATCTGCCGCGCCACGTGGTCCAGGGGCACGCCGCGCCGGCGCAGCTCGGCGGCCGCCCGCGGGTCGGCGGGGCCGCCCACGTGCCAGTCCCCGGTCCCGGCGCTCTCGATCGCCAGCCGGTCGCCCACGCCCTGCTCGGCGGCCAGGTGGGCGAGCACGGCGGCGGCGGTGGGGGAGCGGCAGATGTTGCCGAGGCACACGAAGCACACGCGCACGGGCCCGCCGCCGCCCGCGACGGGCGCGGCGTGGCCCGCGGCGGACGCGGGGGGATGCGGGCTGTCGGCCATGGCGTCGAGGCTACCGGCCCCGGCCCCGACACCGGCGCCAACCCCGGCCCCGGCACCGGCCCGGACCGCCGACCGGGACCGGAGCGCGGGCGCCTGGAACGGCCGCGCCCGGTCGGGCCTCCGAGCGGCGCGTGCCCGCGCGCGTCCGCGGGCGCCGCCCGGCGCTACCCTCACCTCCATGCGCAGCGGTCACCCCGGCGGCGCGGCCGCCGGCCGCGGCCGCGTGAGCACGGCGCGCCTCTCGGCCGTCACAGTCTTCTGCGGCGCCCGGCACGGGTCCGACCCGGCGTACGCCGCCGGGGCGCGGGCGCTCGGCGCGGCCCTCGCCCGGCGGGAGGTCGCCCTGGTCTACGGCGGCGGGGCGGTGGGGCTCATGGGCGTTCTCGCCGACGCCGTCCTGGCCGGCGGCGGTCGGGTGGTGGGCGTCATCCCCGAGGCCCTGGCCGGCCCGGAGGTCCTGCATCCGGGGCTCACCGAGACCCACGTGGTCGCCTCGATGCACGCCCGGAAGGCGCTGATGGCCGCCCGGGCCGACGCGTTCATCGCGCTGCCGGGCGGGCTCGGCACCCTCGACGAGCTCGTCGAGATCCTCACCTGGGCCCAGCTGGGCATTCACGCGGCGCCGGTCGGCCTGCTCGACGTCGGCGGCTTCTGGGATCCCTTCCGCGCGATGGTCGACGCCATGGTCGCCGACGGGTTCGTCCCGGCGCGCACGCGCGACGCCGTCCTGCGCGACACCGATCCCGACGCCCTCCTCGACGCCCTCGCCCACGCCGGCGCCCCCGCCCGGGGGATGCCCGGCCCCGCGCCGGCGCCCTGACCCGGGGGTGCCGGGACCACGCGCCATGCCGCTGCGCCTCTCCGCGCACGGCGAGGCCCGCCGCAGGCGCGCGTGGTACCCGCCGCCGTCCCCGGACCCCGGCGCCCACGGGGGCAGGAGTTCGGCTGCCGCATGTGGAAGGGGCCGCGGCGGGTCCTGGGAACCGGTCGCGTTGACGGTCCCGCGGGCCGCGGGGATCATCCTGCGCCTGCCCGCGCCGACACCATTGGACATGCCCGAGCCCATCCTCCCTCGCGCGACCGTCCGCACGACCCTCGCACCGGCGCGCCCGCGCGCCCCGCGCGCCTCCCTGCTCGTCGCCCTCGCGGCCCTCGCGTGCTCGGCCGCCCCGGCCGCGGCCCAGGAGGTCACCTTCACCTTCGAGGGGCGCGGGTTCGGGCACGGCGTGGGCATGTCCCAGTACGGCGCCCGCGGCGCCGCCCAGCAGGGTCTGGACGCCACGCGGATCCTCACCCACTACTACCCCGGCACCCAGCTGGTGGCGCGGCCCGCCGCCACGGTGCGGGTGCTCCTCGACGGTGGTGTGGCCTCCGCCGGGGTCGGACTCACCGGGCCGGGGGCCCTCGTCGACCGCGGCGGTGGCGGCCGGGTGGCGCTGGCGGCCGGGACGTACAGCGCGCGCGTCGACGGTGGGCGCGTCGTGGTCACGGATGCGACGGGCCGCGTCGTCGCGGGGTCCGCGGCGGGCCTGCGGCTGGTCGCGGACGATGCACTGGTGCGGCGCGGGATGCGCCGGTACCGGGGGGTGCTCGACCTGCTGCCGTCGGGCGGGCGCCTCGACATCGTCAACGCCGTGCCCAGCGAGGCCTACCTGCAGGGTGTGCTGCCCGGCGAGATGCCGGCCTCGTGGGGCGACGACACCCCCGCCGCCCTGCAGGCCCAGGCGGTCGCCGCGCGCACCTACGCGCTTGCCAACCTGGCGCCCGGCCGCGGCTACGACGTCTTCGACGACACGCGCAGCCAGGTGTACATCGGCGTGGACGCCGAGGACCGGCGTGCCAACGCCGCCATCGCGGCGACCCGGCGGCAGGTGCTGGTCCACGACGGGCGGCTGATCACCGCCTACTACTCGTCCACCTCCGGCGGGCACACCGAGAGCTCCGCGAACGCCTTCGGCGGCCCCTCCGTGCCCTACCTCCGCGGGGTGCCCGACCCCTACGACACCGTCTCGCCCCTGCACCGCTGGCCGCGGCCGCCGGTGTTCACCGCGGCGCAGCTCGGCGCCCGGCTGCGTGTCGGCGCCCCGGTGAGTGACGTGGTCGTGCTCCGCCGCGGCGTCAGCCCGCGGGTCCTGCGCGCCCGCATCGACACGACCGACGGCCGCTCGGTGGAACTGTCCGGCACCACCATCCGCGCCCGCCTCGGGCTGCTCGACACCTGGTTCTGGGTGCAGCGCTCCGACCGCCCTCGCGTCGCCGAGCCGCGGGTCTCGGGCGGCGCCGGTGGCACCCCGGTGGCCACACCGGTCGCCGCGCCCCGGCCGCCGCGCGTCGCCGTCGCCCCGGGGCGCGGCACCTGGATGGTCGCCGCCGTGCGGCGGTACCGCGCCGCCGACGCCCGCCGCGCGCGCCGCTCGCTCGCCCGCCTGCGACCGCGCGCGGTCATCCTGCGCCGGCCCGCCCGCACCCGCACCCTCCACGTGGTGGTCACCGGCCGGTACGCCACCCGAGCCGACGCGCTGCGCGAACGCGCTCTCCTGCGCCGTCGCGGCTATCCGGCCGTCGTCGTGCGGGCCCGGGCCGGTGACCCCGCCGTGCGTCCGGCCGGTGTACGCGCGCCGGCCCGCCGGCCGGCTCCCGCCCGGCGGGTCCCCACGCCGGCCGCGGCACCGGCGCCGGCGCCCGCCCCGGCGGCCCGCTACCTCGTCGTCGCCGCGGAGGCTCCGCACCTGGTGGCCGCCGAGGACGCCGCCCGGCGCCTGGCCGCCGCCTCCCGTCGGCCCGTCATCGTGTCGCGGTGGTCGCCCGACGCCGGCACCCGCTACCTGGTGGTCACCCTGCAGCGAGTGGACGTCGCCACGGCCGCCCGGGAGCAGACCGCGCTGCGGGCACTCGGGTTCGACGCCCGCGTGGAGACCGTCTCCGCCACCTGAGGGCGACGCTCGCCGCGCGCCCCGGCCTCCCCGCGCCGACGGTCAGGCGCGGCGGCCGGCGAGCGCGGGCCGCGGCTCCAGGCGCGGACGCTCGGCGGGCTCCTCCGGACGGTCGAGCACGCGCCACGCGCATGCGCCCAGTCCGGCCATCCCGACGGCGACCAGCTGGAAGACGGCGCCGGGCGAGAGGGCCGCGCCCACCAGGCTCGCGACGGCCGACCCGGCGGTGAGCCCCGTGATGACCACGACCCGACCGGTGACCCCGGCGATCGCCTGCAGCTCGGCCGGGGTGCGCCGGGCGCGCGCGCCGATGATGGTCGCGGCGCACACGGCGTTGGCGAGCATGAGCGGGGCATAGGAGAGCGCTGCGGTGAGGGGCCCGCCGGCGACGGCGAACACCGAGGCGGGGACCAGGTACGCGCCCATCGCGACGGCGAGGATGCGGGTGTCGCGCGCCCGGGGCGCGAGGCGGTGCAGCACGAGCGGGCAGAGCAGCATGGCGGCCACCCCGGCACCCATCACCGCGCCGAGCGCCGATCCGCCGAGCCCCAGGTCCGCGCGCAGGTGCGGCACGGCCATGGCGGCGGCGGCGCCGGAGAGGATGCTCCAGACGAGCGCGAGCCCGGTGAGCAGCCGCAGGACCGGATGCCCGAACACCAGGCGCAGTCCCGCGCGCACCCCCGGCGGCGGCCCGTCGGCCGCGACGCGGCGGGCGGAGGCGCGCCCCGGCAGCGTGGCGGCGACGGCCACGCCCGCGATCAGCGCGGCTCCCATGGTGCCGAGTGCCGCACCGGTGCCGGCGGTCGCGATGAGGAGGCCTCCGAGGGCCGGGCCGCCGTAGTAGCCGACGTTGAACGCGGACGACACGGCCGCCTGCGCGGACAGCATCCCCTGGCGGGGCACCAGCGCCCCGATGGCGGCGAACATCGCCCCGTCGACGAACACGCGGCCGGCGCCGACGAGGAACGCGGCCGCCAGCAGCGCCGCCACCGGGGCGCCGGCGGCGGCGAGCGCCGCCATCACGAGCGTGACGGCGGCCTGCGTCGACAGCACCGCGACCAGCAGGGGGCGCCGCGGGACGCGGCCGGCGAGGGCGCCGGCGGGCAGCCCGAGAAGGACGAACGGCAGGAACGTGGCCGTGACCACCAGCCCGGCCTGGGCCACGGACGCGCCGCGCTCCAGCACGAGCCAGGGCAGAACGACGATGGTCATCCCCTGTGCGAGGGCGTGCAGGAACTGGATCACCAGGAGCGCGCGCCCGGTCGCGAGGCGGATGAGGTGGGGGGTGGGGGACATCACGAATGACGCTATCGGATGTACGGACGGGATCTATAGGGACACGGGTGCTTGTCACACTTCTGTGCGCATCGTCACGCAGTTCTGTCACAGCGATCGTGCGTTGCGTGACGCACTCCTGCGTACACTCGTTACGTGTCACAGAACGACCCCTCACGGCCCGCTCGTCGACCCGGCGGCACCCGCAGCCCGACCCGGGGTCGCCCCCGCGCCTCCATATCCCTATTTTCCCGGGTGTTTCCGGTGAACGGCGGCGGTGTGACCGCCCGCCCGGCAGGGAGGACCTCCACAGCATGAGCGGCACGCAGCGCCCCGAGACCGTCGCACTCCACGGCGGCCAGGCTCCGGACCCGACCACGAACGCGCGCGCGGTCCCGATCTACCAGACCACCTCGTTCGTCTTCGACGACGCCGACCACGCCGCCGACCTGTTCGCCCTGCGGGTCCCCGGCAACATCTACAGCCGCATCATGAACCCCACATGGGACGTGCTCGAGAAGCGCATGGCCGAGTTGGAGGGGGGCATCGCGGGGTGCGCGATCGCGTCGGGACAGGCGGCGGTCACGTACAGCGTGATGAACATCACACGGGCAGGTGACAACATCGTCGCGCTGTCCACCCTCTACGGCGGCACGTTCAACCTGTTCGCGCACACGCTGCCGCAGTTCGGCGTCGAGGTGCGCTTCGCCGACCCGGGCGACCCCGGGTCCCTCGAGCGGCTGGCCGACGAGCGCACCAAGGCGGTCTTCGCCGAGACGATCGCCAACCCGCGGGTCAACGTGGTCGACGTGGACGCCTGGGCCGAGGCGGCGCACGCACGCGGGCTGCCGCTGATCGTGGACAACACGGTGCCCACGCCCATCCTCTGCCGCGTGTTCGATCACGGCGCCGACATCGCGGTGCACTCGCTCACCAAGTTCGTCGGCGGCCACGGCACCTCGATCGGCGGGATGATCGTCGACAGCGGCCGCTTCGACTGGACCGCGCACGCCGACCGCTTCCCGGGAATCACCCGGCCCGACCCCTCGTACCACGGCGTCGTGTGGTCGGACGCGCTCGGGCCCGCCGCGTACATCGGGCGCATCCGCACCGTGCTGCTGCGCAACACCGGCGCCGCCCTGTCGCCGTTCAACGCGTTCCTGTTCCTGCAGGGGATCGAGACGTTGCCGCTGCGGATGGAGCGCCACTGCGCCAACGCCCAGCGCATCGCGGAGTGGCTGGAGGCCCACCCCAAGGTGACCTGGGTGTCCTACCCGGGGCTCCCGGGCGCGCCCGACCACGACGTGGCCTCCCGGGTCCTGTCCGGCGGGTACGGCTCCATCCTCACCTTCGGCATCGAGGGTGGCCGCGAGGTGGGCCGCAAGCTCATCAACGGCCTGAACCTGTTCTCACACCTGGCGAACATCGGCGACGCCAAGTCGCTGGCCATCCACCCCGCCACCACCACCCACTCCCAGCTCAACGACGAGGAGCTGGAGCAGGCCGGGGTCACCCAGGACATGGTGCGGCTCTCCGTGGGCATCGAGCACGTCGACGACCTCATCGCCGACCTCGAGCAGGCCATGTCCGCAGCGAGCGCATGAGCGGCGGCCGGCGGGCGGGCGGGCACGGGCCCGCACGGCCGCCGGCGGCCGTGCGGCCCGGTACCCCGGCGGCGGGAGCCGTCGGGGCGCCGGGTCGCGCGGCGCCGTCCGCACGGGCCACGACCCCCGATCGGGCGGCACGCGGGGTCCTGCGTACAATGGGCCGGTGAGCACCGTCCCGGCGGCGGGCCCCGCGGGATCGGTGGGTCTCGTCGAGACCCGCCACGTCACGCTCTTCGACGAGCACACCCCCCTGCGGCTCGAGAGCGGCGCCACCCTGGCGCCGGTCGAGGTCGCGTACGAGACGTACGGGCGCCTGGCTCCCGGCGCCGACAACGCCGTGTTCGTGTGCCACGCGCTTACGGGGGACGCGCATGCGGCGGGTCACCACGGCAACCCGTCCCGCCCGGGGTGGTGGGACACGCTCATCGGGCCCGGCAAGCCGGTCGACACCGACCGGCTGTTCGTCATCAGCGCCAACCTGCTCGGCGGGTGCATGGGCACGACGGGGCCGTCGTCGACCGACCCGTCCACGGGGCACCCCTACGGGCTGCGCTTCCCCCTGTTCACGGTCGGCGACCTGGTGCAGGTGCACCGCGCGCTCGCACGTCACCTGGGCGTGCGGCGGCTGCTGGCGGCCATCGGGGGCTCGCTCGGCGGCATGCAGGTGCTGCAGTGGGCGATCGACCACCCCGACGAGCTGGACGCGGCGGTCGTGGTCTGCGCCACCTCCCGCCTGAGCGCGCAGAACATCGCGTTCTCCGCCGTGGCGCGCGAGGCGATCATGCGGGACCCCCACTTCCACGGCGGCGACTACCAGCGGCACGGGGTGCGGCCCGACGGCGGTCTGGCGGTGGCGCGGATGATGGCCCACATCACGTATCTGTCCGAGGCGGGCATGCGCCGCCGGTTCGGCCGCCGGCTGCAGGTGGGCGACGTCCCGCGCTTCGGCTTCGACGTGGACTTCCAGGTGGAGAGCTACCTGCACCACCAGGGCGAGTCGTTCCTGCGCAGGTTCGACGCCAACAGCTACCTGTACCTGACGCGGGTCATGGACTACTTCGACCCGTTCGGGGACATGGCGGCCGTCGGTCCGCGGCTGCGCGAGCTGCGCACCCGCTTCCTGGTCGTGTCCTTCGACACCGACTGGCGCTTCGACACGTCGCACTCCCGGGAGATCGTGCGGGTGCTGTCCGCCCACCGGGTGCCGGTCACCTTCCGCGAGATCGCCTCGCCGCACGGCCACGACTCGTTCCTGCTGGTCGTGCCCGAGTACCACCGCACCGTGGCGGGCTTCCTCGATCGCGCGCGCGACGAGACGCGGGCACGGGAGGCGGCGTCCGGGAACGGCCGGTGAGGCCCGACCTCGGGATCGTCGCCGAGATGGTGCCCCGCGGCGCCCGCGTGCTGGACCTCGGCTGCGGCGACGGCGCGCTGCTCGAGGACCTCATCCGGCACCGCGGGTGCCTCGGGCAGGGGGTCGAGGTGTCGGAGGAGGCCTTCCACGCCTGCCTCGCACGCGGCATCCCGGTGGTCTCCGCCGACATCGACCAGGGCCTGCCCGACTTCGCGGACGACTCGTTCGACGTGGTGGTGCTCACCCAGACCCTGCAGACCGTGCACCGGCCGGCCCTGGTGCTGCGCGAGATGATGCGCGTGGCCCCGGTCGGCATCGTCTCGTTCCCCAACTACGGCCACATCGGGCTGCGCGCGCGGCTGTTCTTCGGCGGCCGCGTCCCCTCGTCGCCGCTGGTGCCCGAGCCCTGGTTCGAGACCCCCAACATCCACCCCTGCACGCTGCGCGATTTCGAGCGCTTCCTGAGGGCCGAGGGCGTCCGCGCCACGGAGCGCGTGCTGCTGGACCGCTGGGGCGGCCCCGCTCCGGACTGGGTGGCCCACCGGCCGAACCTGCTGGCGTCGGCGGCCGCCTACCGGCTCCGGCGCTAGCGAGGGCCGCCCGCCGCGACGGCGGGGCCAGGGGTGGGCCGGGCGCCCCGCATCCAGCCCCTCAGGGCGCGACGCGGCGGACGGGGCGCGCGAGCCGCGCGACGTCCGTGATCGACAGCAGGCCCACCAGGCGGTCGCCGTCCAGCACCAGCGCCCGCTGGATGGAGAAGCCCTGCAGCAGGGTGACGGCGTCGTCGAGGGGCGCGTCGGCCTGGACGGCGGGCACCCGGTCGCGCGGGATCATCACGTCCGACACCGGCGTGCGGGCCCACGCCTCGCGCGGCACCCGCTCCAGATGGCCGGCGGCCAGCAGCCCCACGACGCGCTCGCCGTCCAGCACGGGGTACGAGACGTAGCGCCACTGGGCGGACACGTGGGAGGCGAAGTCCTCGAGCGGCACCCAGGCCTGCACGGTGACCGGGTGCGCCACCATCACATCCCCCACCTGCCGGCTGCCGATGGCCCGGACCACCGTGGCCGCGCGCATCTCCTGCTGCGCGGCCTGCAGCAGGAACAGGCCGATGAAGGCCAGCCACAGTCCGCTGAACGCCCCCGTCACCACGGTGAGCGCCGCCCCGCCGCCGATGAGCAGGTAGGCGAACATCCGCGCGAGCACCGTGGCGAAACGCGTCGCGCGCACGAAGTCGCCCGTCGCCCGCCAGGCGCCCGCGCGCAGCATCCGGCCGCCGTCGAGCGGGAGGGCGGGGAGCAGGTTGAACAGCAGCAGGGCGATGTTGGTGTAGCCGAGCCACCAGGCCACCCCGTCGACGGTTTCCGGGATGCCGGGTACGAGCGCCGTCCCGATGAACGCGACGCCCAGCGCGAGCGACACCAGCGGCCCCGCCACCGCGATCCGGAACTCGGCCCCGGCGCCGGGGAACATCCCAGCGAACCGCGCCACGCCCCCGAACGCCCAGAGCGTGATGCCGTCGATGGTCATGCCGTCGCGCCGCGCCTGCACCGCGTGGCCGAACTCGTGCAGCAGGATCGACAGGGCGAACAGCACGGCGGCGACGAGCGCCATCGCCAGGTGCGTCCCCCCGCCGAGGCCCGGGTTGGTGCGGGGGAAGACGTTGGCGGCGAGCGTCCACACCAGCAGCGCGGCCAGCACGACCACGCTCCAGTTGAGCCCCACCGGGATCCCGGCGATGCGTCCGAGGGAGACGGAGTCGGTCATCCCCGGAGTGTGGCAGGGTCCGCCCCCGGGCGGCGCGCGGTCGGGGGCTAGACGGGCAGGTCGAGTTGCCCGTGCGCGCCGGCTCCCGGGGCGCCCGCCGCCGGACGCGCCGGCCAGTCCTGGCGCGCCGCCTCCTGCGCCAGCCGGTCGGCCCGCTCGTTCAGGTCGTGCCCCGCGTGTCCGCGCACCAGCCGGGGCGTCACGCGGCGGTGGCGCGCGAGCTCCCGGATCATCCGCTCCCACAGCTCCCGGTTGGCGACGGGCTGCTTGGCGGCGGTCGTCCAGCCGCGGCGCTGCCAGGAGGCCAGCCACCCCTTCTCGATCGCATGGGCGAGGTAGGTCGAGTCGGTGACCAGCTCGACCTCGGAACCGGCCGGGGCGGCGTGCAGCCCCTCGATCGCGGCCAGCAGCTCCATCCGGTTGTTGGTCGACGGCGCCTCGCCGCCGGTGAGGACGGCCTCGCCGCCGTGCCCGTCGCGCAGGATCGCGGCCCAGCCGCCCCGCGCCGCGTCCCGCCCGTTCGCGGAGCAGGCGCCGTCCGTGATCAGCGTGATCGGGCCGCGCAGGGAGGAGGGATCCATCCGCCGAGACTACCGGCGCGGGCCATTGCCGGGCCGCGGCGCGGGGCGCCCGGGGCGGCACGGTGTCAAGGATCCGCGCCGCCCGCCGACACAAGGGGTGTCCGCGAGAAACACGGGCCGGCAGGGATGCCGCGCCGCCTCCCATCTCGCGGAGGCAAACGTTCTCATGGAGGGGAGCACACATATGGTCAACCGGCTCCGGAACCGCCGGGCCCGCTCCGAGGGTTTCACCCTCATCGAGCTTCTCGTGGTGGTCATCATCATCGGCCTGCTGGCCGCGATCGCGATCCCGACCTTCCTCGGTCAGCGCGACCGCGCCAACAACGCCGCCGCACAGTCACTCGTCCGCAACGCCGCCAGCGCCGTCGAGGCCGCCTACGCGGACACCCAGAACTACGCGACGCTCACGCCCGCCATCGTGCAGGCGATCGAGCCGAGCATCCGCTTCGACGCCACGGCGAACGCCGCGGCGAGCGACCAGGTGGCGGTCACGTTCACCGCGAACGGCTACACCATCACCAGCGCCAGCCGCAGCGGCCGGGTCTACACGCTCACGAAGAACACCAGCACCACTCCGCCGATCGCGCGGACCTGCGGTACGGGCTGCACCTGGTAGCCCACCCCCGCACCACGTAGTGCCCCGACGGGCCCGCTTCGGCGGGCCCGTCGTCGTTCTCCGCGGCGCGCGCGGGCGCCCCGCGGGTGGCCGCCCGAGGTGGCGCAACGGTTCCTAGAGGAACCTCTCACCCTCCCCGGCGCTCCGGCCGATAGAGGAGGGGACGGCGGCCCCCGCCGCCGGAACGGACTCGTCACAACGACGCAAGGAAGCGCCTCGTGACCCCATCCACCCGGTCACGCGTCTCGTCACACACGCGGCGCGCACTCGGCACGATCGCGGACCCCCGTGCGCGGGGGACCCTCGTACCGTCACCGGCGATGACCCGTACGGGTGCCGCACTCCTCGCGCTCGCCGCGCTCGCCGTCGCGGCACCGGTCGCGCCGGCCGCCGGCACCGCCGGTGCGCCCACGGCGCGCGCGGCCCAGGCCGCGCCGGCGCCCGCCGTGCCGGCCACCACGGCCGCCCGGTCGCCGTTCACGGCGGACCGCGCCTCCAGCGAGCCCCTCGGGCTGTTCCCCAATCAGACCTCCGATCCGTTCACCTACCCCGATGAGCCGGTGGTGCTGTCGTGGTCGCCCGTGGGCGGGGCGGTGCGTTACCGGGTGGAGATCTCCACCAGCCCCGGCTTCACCCAGGTCATCTGGAAGACGGCCACCGATCAGGTCCAGGTCGCCCCCGAGGTCCTGCTGCCCGACGGCACCTACTGGTGGCGGGTGACGGCCATCGACGCGGCGGGCACCCGGGGCGTCACCAGCGACGTGGCCACCTTCGCCAAGCAGTGGCCCAGCCGCGTCGGTGGCGGCGTCCTGTCGGCCACCCCGGGCGGGCCGGGCGCGAGCCTGGTCCGCATCACGCCCTACATGCGGTGGAGCCCGGTGCCCGGGGCCGCCTACTACGAGACGCAGGTCGCGGCGGCCGACCAGTTCGCCACGCCCATCTTCCGCTCGGCCAACTTCCCGATCACCGGCATGAACCCCGGTGAGAACGGGGTCCTGCCCGACGACGGCTACCGATGGCGGGTGCGGGCGCTCGACGCCGCGAAGAACCCGGGGCCCTGGGTCGACATGGGCGCCTTCACCAAGGCCTGGGTCGCCCCGACCGTCGTCGGGCCCGACGACGGCGCCACCGTGGACGGCGTCTACCTGCGCTGGCTCCCCGTCGACGGCGCCGACAGCTACCAGGTCCAGATCAGCAGCCAGGAGCACGTCTGGCAGGGCGTGCACCTGCTGCTCAACCGCACCACGGCGTCCACCGCATTCGTGCCCACCGTCAAGGAGCACATCAGCGCCCCGATGGGGCACGGCGTGCACTGGTGGCGCGTGCGGCCGGTGGTCAACGGGGTCCTCGGCACCTGGAGCGAGCCGCGACGCTTCGACTGGCAATCGCCGGCCCTCGCCGCGACGACCCCCACGGCCCAGCTCACGACCGCCGCCAACTCCGACAGCGCCCTCACGCCCCACTTCACCTGGACGCCGGTCACCGGGGCGACCATGTACCGCATCGACGTCGCCACCGACGCGCAGTTCAACAACATCGTCGAGAGCGCGTCCACCCGCAGCCCGGCGTGGGCCACCCGCCTGCCGCTGCAGGACAACGAGGTCCGCGAGGGCTACTGGTGGCGGGTCGTCTGGGGCAGCGGGCCCTCCGACGAGGACCCGCGGTGGATGGTCGCCGAGGGTGACCCGGGTCTGCTTGCGGAACTCGCTCTTGGGCGCGGCGCGCTACGAGCTACAGCTCAGCCGCGACGAGGAGTTCGACGACGGGCGCACCCAGAACATGAAGATCTGGGGCCTCGGCACCGAGTGGACCAAAGACCAGGGCAAGCGCCTGGCGTCGGGCACGTGGTACTGGCGCGTGCGTGCCCTCGACTTCACCGGCACGGGGCAGACCTGGAGCCCGGTCGGGCGCTTCACCCTCAACCCGCCGCGCCCCGCCGTCGCGTCCCCCAACGATGGTGCGGTGGTGGTGGGCTCGCCGCTGCTGCGCTGGGCACCGGTCAACGGCGCCTGCGGCTACCAGGTGCAGGTCGCCGACAACCCGTCCTTCCAGAAGGGCGGCGACGGCGGTGGTTCCGAGGGCGGCGGGGCGGTCACGCCCGGTCTGCCCGCCGGGGGCGCCCCCGAGGCCGAGGACGCGATCCTCACGCCGCAGGCGGCCCTCATCCCGAGCGGCGAGGTCGTCTCCAAGCCCGGAGTCTGGTACTGGCGCGTCCGCACCTCCTTCTGCGCGGAGAAGGACCACAGCCCCTGGTCGCCCACGCGGAGCTTCCGCAGCGTCCGCCCCCCGCAGTTCAACCTCAACGCCCTGCCGGCCTCGGTGGACTACGGCCGGCGCCTGGTGGTCGCGGGCCGCCTCGTGCACAACGGGCGCGGGGTCGCGCGGCCCACGCTGGTGCTGGAGCGCCGCGTCTGGCCCGCCGACGACTTCTCCGCCTACGGCACCGTCCGCGGCGACCGCGCCGGCCGGTTCGCGTTCAGCCTGCGCGTCAACCGCACCGCCAGCTGGCGGCTGCGCTGGGCCCGCACGGCGAGCAACCCCGAGGGGGTCGCGCCGTTCGTGCTGCGCGCCACGCCGCGGGTGGCCTTCCAGGTGAGCAGGCCGCGGGTGGTCCGGCGGTCGCGCGTCGTGGTGACCGGGTCGGTGTTCCCCCGCCGGCGCGCGCTCATCCAGGTCCGCGCCTCCGACGGCTGGCGCACCATCCGCACGGTGCCCGGCACGCGCAACCGCTTCCGCATCTCGCTGCGCGCGGGCATGGAACCCGGCAACCAGCAGCTGCGCCTGTTCGTGCCGCAGGACCGCGGCCGCCGGCTGGAGGCGGCGGGCAGCCGCCAGCGCGCACTGTTCGTCTACGACCGCTTCGTGATCCGGCGGGCCCGCTGATGCCGGACCTCCTGCACATCGCACCGCCGGCGTACTGGGCCACGGTGGCCGCCCTCGTCGGGCTGGCGCTCGGCTCCTTCGCGACCGTCGTCGCCTGGCGCTGGCCGCGCGAGGAGTCGCTGGTGCACCCACGCTCCCACTGCACAACGTGTGACCGCACGCTGCGCGCTCACGAGCTCGTGCCCGTGGTCTCGTGGCTCGTGCAGCGTGGCCGGTGCCGCGGCTGCGGCACGGGCATCCCCGCGCGCTATCCCCTGATGGAGGCGGCCAGCGCCGCGCTGGCCGCGGGCGCCGTGCTCACCTTCGGGCCCACGGCCGAGGGCCTGGCCGCCGCGCTGCTGGGCGTGGCGCTGGTTCCCGTCGTCGCCGTCGACATCGAGCACCGGCTCATCCCGGACGTGGTCGTGCTGCCGGCGACGGCCCTGGCACTCGCGGCGGCCATCGCGGCCGAGCCGGGCGCCTGGTGGAAGCCCGTGGCCGCCGCCACCGGTGCCGCCGGGTTCCTGTTCCTGCTGTGGCTCGTCTACCCCGGGGGGATGGGCCTCGGCGACGTCAAGCTCGCGCTGCTTCTCGGCGCGGTGCTCGGCGTGGCCGTCATCCCCGCCCTGGCCCTCGCCTTCCTGGCGGGGTCGCTGCTCGGTGTCGCGCTGCTGATGCGCCATGGCCGCGCCGCCCGCCGGATGGCGATCCCCTTCGGACCGTTCCTCGCCGCGGGCGCGCTGGTGGCGCTGTGGTGGGGCCACCCGCTCGTCGGCTGGTACGCCGAGCGCCTCGGGTGACCGTCGTGCTGTCCTGCCCCCCGTCAACGACACGGATGTCGCACTGATGAGCACAGTCGTCGCACTCGACATGGGTTCGAGCGCAATCGCCGGCGTCGAGGTGCGCGCCGGCCGTGACCGCGTGTCCCTGGCGAAGGCCGCCGTGGACCCGCTGCCCCCGGGCCTCGTCCACGACGGTGAGATCACCGCGCCGGAGATGCTGTCCGCGGAGCTGAAGCGCTTCTGGAAGGCGCACCGGTTCGGGGGCAAGCGCGTCCGCCTCGGGGTCGCCAACCAGCGCGTGGTGGTGCGCACCATCGATCTCCCGGCGCTCGACGACGCGCGCGAGCGGCGCGCGGCGGTCGAGTTCGAGGCCACCGAGCACATCCCGATCCCCCCGGACCAGAGCGTGGTCGACTTCCAGCCGGTGCTGCGGTACCCGGCGGAGGGCGGCGAGCGCGAGCGCATCGTGGTCGTCGCCGCGCACCGGGACATGGTCGACACCCTGGTGTCGGTCGTGCGGGGTGCCGGGCTGCAGCCGGTGGGGATCGACCTGGAGGCCTTCGCCCTGCTGCGGGCGCTGCTGCCGGCGCCCTCCGTGGTCGACGAGGGCTCGGTCGACGCGCCCGCCCGCGTGGTGGTCCACGTCGGGGCGGAGGTCACCAACGTGATCGTCGCGGTCGACCGGCGGTGTCACTTCACCCGCCTGGTGGCCTTCGGCGGCGCCGCGCTCACGCGGGCCGTCGCCGAGCGCACCGGGCTGCCGACCGAGGAGGCCGAGGCGATGAAGGTCGCCTGCGGCCTGCTCGGGGAGCCGCTGGAGGGGTGGGACCCGGACACGGTGGCCGAGGTGCGGCACGCGCTCGCGCTCGGCGCCCGGCCGCTGGTGCGGGAGGTCGCGCGTTCGCTCGACTACTACCGCTCCCAGCCCTTCGCGCGGCCGCTGGACGGCCTGGTGGTCACGGGCGGCACGGCGCTGTGCGCCGGCATCGACCGGTACCTCCAGCAGGGCCTCGGCCTCCGCGTGGAGGTGGGCGACCCGCGCACGCACCTGGACGACGACGGCGGCATCGGCCTCGACGTCGCGGCGCGCGCCGCGGTCGCGCTCGGGCTGGCCCTGGACGGCGCGGGGGGTGGGCGGTGAACAGCGTCAACCTCCTGCCCGACCGGCAGGCCCGGAGGTCCGGGCCGCGCGGCGGCAGGCGCCCGCTGGTCGCCCTGGGAGCCGCCGTGCTGGTCGGCGGCATCGGCTACTGGGGCTACGGCGTCCGCAGCGATGCGGAGTCCCTGGCCCAGCAGGTCGCGGCGGCGGAGGCCGACAAGGCGCAGCTGGACGGGCGCCTGCAGACGATGCTGGCGGTCGACCAGCGCGCGAGCGCCCAGCTCGCGCGGCGCGGGGTGGTGGTCCAGCTCAGCGCCGGCCGCATCAACTGGGAGCGGCTCGTGCGCAACACGGTGATGGTCATCCCGCCGCGCGTGTGGCTCACCGAGATCACCGGCACCCAGCCCGCGGCGACGACGCCCGGGGTCGCCCCGACGGCGGGTGCCCCCGCGGCGGCCACGGCCGCTCCGCAGGGCCTGCACGTGGAGGGGCTCGCCTTCGCCCAGCCGGGCGTCGCGCAGCTGATGGCCCGCCTCGACGCCATTCCGGGGCTCGGCGAGCCCCGCCTGGCCTCCTCGGAGCGCGTGGTGCGCGGGGGCCGCTCGCTGGTGCAGTTCATCATCGACGTCCCGGTCGACCGGCGTGCCCAGGACCGTCCCACGTTCGACGTCGCGGCGGTGCCCGGCGCGGGGACGCCGGCACCGGCGGGCGGAGGAGGCTTCGTCCCGTGACCATGACCGCACGCGATCGTGTGCTGCTGACCGTCATCGCCGTGCTCGCCCTGCTGGGCGGCCTCTGGTGGTTCGTCGTCAAGCCCGCCCGGGCCGACCTGGCCGCCAACCGCGCCCAGCTGCAGAGCGTGCAGGAGCAGTCCGACGTCGTGCGCGACCAGATCGCGCGCCTCGAGCGGGCCGAGGGCGGCGAGGTGGCCCAGTCCCTGGAGGGCTTCCGTCTGGCCAAGGCGGTGCCGGCCCGCGTCGACGTCCCGGCCGTGCTGGTGCAGCTGCAGCGGATCGCCGACGACAGCAACGTGCAGCTGCGCACGCTCCGCACCAACGGCACCACCGACTATGGCGGGTTCCGGGCGACCGAACTCGAGGTGATCGTCGCCGGCCGGTTCTTCGACGTCGACGACTTCATGTTCCGCATGCACCGCATGGTCACCGTCGACGAGGGTGACCGCCCGCGGGTGCGCGGCCGGCTCATCGCCGTGCGCGGCTTCGAGATGCGGATCGCCGAGGAGGGCGAGGTCGACCCCGACGCACCGCGTGGCCGCGACCGGGTGGAGACCAACCTGCGCCTGCTCGTGTTCTCCTCGCCGGAGTCCGGCGCGGCCATCGCCGGGCCCTCTCCGGGTGTGCCGGCACCGGGAAGCGCCCCGGCGCCCGCCCCCGCCGCGGCCGCCCCGCCGGCC
>DATMJR010000022.1:0-3679 GCA_035553775.1 Miltoncostaeaceae bacterium
CGTCGAGGGCGCCTTCGCGGACTCGCGGGTGCCGCTGCCGCACGCCCTGTTCGTGGGGCTGCCCGGCGAGGTGCACGACGGCGGCGATCATGCCCCCGCCGCCCTGCGCGCCGGCGCGGCCGCCGCCCTGGTCGGGGAGGACGCCGCGGCCCGGATCGCCGGCGACCTGCCGCCCGGCGCCACCGTGATCGCCGCGGACGACCCGCTGGCCGTGCTGCAGGCCGCCGGCCGGGAGGCGCTGGCGCGGCTCGGCGCCCGCGTGGTCGGCATCACGGGGTCGGTGGGCAAGACCACCACCAAGGACATCCTGGTCGCCATGCTGCGCGTCGCCGGCGCACGCGCCCACGGCACGCCGGGCAACCGCAACACCGAGGTCGGCGTGCCCCTGTCGCTGCTCGGCCTGCCCCCCGACACGGAGATCGCGGTGGTGGAGATGGGCATGCGGGGGCCCGGGCAGATCGGCGAGCTCGCCACGCTCGCCCCGCCCGACGTGGCCTGCATCACCGCCGTGGCCCCCGTGCACCTGGAGCTGCTCGGGACCCTGGAGGCGATCGCCGCGGCCAAGGCGGAGATCCTCGGGGGCCTGCGTCCCGGCGGCACCGCCGTCGTGCCGGCGGACGCGCCTCTGCTGGAGCCCCACCTGGCGGCGCTGCCGGCCGGGGTGCGCGTGGTCACGTTCGCGCCCGACCTGGACGGCCGGGTCGACCTGGCGCTCGGCAAGGGCTGGCAGCGGCGCAACGCCAGCGCCGCCCTCGCCTGCTGCGAGGCGCTCGGTCACGTGCCGCCCCCCGGCGCCCGCGTCGACGTGGTGCTGTCGGCGATGCGCGGCCAGGAGCGGCCCCTGCCCGGCGGCGGGGTGCTGATCGTGGACTGCTACAACGCCAACCCGGTGGCCATGCACGCCGCGCTGGACGACCTGGCCGGGCGCGCGGGACGCCGCGTGGCGGTGCTGGGGGACATGATGGAGCTGGGCCCGGAGGAGATGCGGTACCACCGCGAGGTGGGGGCGCACGCCCGGGACCGCGGCGTGGACCTGATCGTGGCGGTGGGCGCGCGCGCCCGCGGCTACCTGGAGGGCGCCGAGGGCGTCGCCCACGCCTGGTTCCCCGACGGGGCCGCCGCCGCCGAGGGCGTCGGCGCACTGCTCGCCCCCGGGGACGTCGTGCTGGTCAAGGCCTCGCGGTCGGTCGCGCTGGAGCGGGTGGCCGACGCGCTCGCCCCGGCCTAGGGTCCCGTGCCCCGCATCCTCATCGCCGCGATCACCGCCGCGACGCTGCTGCTCTTCCTGGGCCCGCGGTTCATCGGCTGGCTGCGCGCGAACGAGGTGGGGCAGTTCGTGCGGCCCCAGGGGCTGATCCCGGACGGGCACGCCGAGAAGCAGGGCACCCCCACCATGGGCGGGCTGCTGATCCTGCTCGCGATGGCCCTGCCGTTCGTGATCCTGTCCAGTCGCAGCACCGAGGCCATGCTGGTGCTGTTCACGACGCTCGCCTGCGGGGCGATCGGGTTCGTGGACGACTTCATGAAGATCGTCCGCAAGCGGTCGCTCGGCCTGTCCGGGCGGCTGCGCATGCTCGGCCTGGTGGTGATCTCCGCGATCCTGGTGACGGTCGCCCTGGAGGTGGTGGGGCTGCCGACCACGATCGACCTCGGCCCGTTCGGCATCGACGAGCGGCTGCAGCTGGGGCCGGTGGTGTTCTTCGTGCTGGTGTTCCTGGTGGTCGCGGGCGCGGCCAACGCCGTCAACCTGACCGACGGCCTCGACGGGCTCGCCGCCGGGACCTGCGCGATCGCGATGCTCGCCTACACCGCGATGGCGTTCGTGGGCGGGCAGACCGACCTGGCCATCTTCGGCGCGGCCCTGGTGGGCGCGTGCGTGGGGTTCCTGTGGTTCAACTCCTTCCCGGCGTCGGTGTTCATGGGCGACACCGGCTCCTACGCGCTCGGCGGCGCGATCGCGTCGATGGCCGTGATGACCAAGACCGAGATCCTGCTGGTGGTGATCGGCGCCGTGTTCGTGGCCGAGGCCCTGTCGGTGATGATCCAGGTGGTGGTCTTCAAGCGGTTCCGGCGGCGGGTGTTCCTGATGGCGCCGCTGCACCACCATTTCGAGATGGCCGCGTGGAGCGAGACCAAGATCATCGTGCGGCTGTGGCTGATCGCGCTGATCTTCGGCTCGGTCGGCTTCACGCTCTACTACCGCTACCTGCAGGGATGAGCCGCGCGCTGGTGGTCGGCCTGGGCCGCTCGGGCCGCGGGGCCGCGGCCCTGCTGGCCCGGCGGGGCTGGGAGGTGGTGGCCGTCGATGCCGGCGCGCCGTCCGTGTCCGGCCTCGCCGACCTGGGCGTCGACGTGCGGCTGGGCGGCGATGCGCCCGTGCCCGGGGTGGACCTGGTCGTCAAGAGCCCCGGCGTGCCCGGGGAGGTGCAGCCGGTGGCCGCGGCACGCGCCGCGGGCGCCGAGGTGATCAGCGAGGTCGAGCTGGCCGCGCGGCTGCTGCCGAACCCGCTCGTGGGCATCACGGGCACCAACGGCAAGACCACGACCACCGAGCTGACCGCCCACCTGCTGCGGGTCACCGGGCGCAAGGCGGTGGCGTGCGGCAACCAGGGGCTGCCGATGACGGACCTGGTGGACGCGGTGGACCCCGAGGCCTGGCTCGTGGTGGAGTGCTCGTCCTTCCAGCTGGAGGACGTCCACCGTTTCCACCCGCGCGCCGCGGTGCTGCTCAACATCACGCCCGATCACCTCGACCGCCACGGCAGCATGGAGGCCTACCGCGCGGCGAAGCTGCGCCTGTTCGCCAACCTCGCGCCCGGGGACCTCGCGATCGCGCCCGCGGACATCGCCATCCCCGGCGCGGCCCCCCGGCGCACGGTCGACGAGGGCCCGCGCGGCCCGGCGTCGGTGGCGTGGTCACAGGGCGGGCTGCACGTCGACGGCCTCGGGCGGGTGTGCGCGTGGGAGGAGGTGTCGCTGCGTGGCCGTCACAACCGGCAGAACGCGATGGCGGCGGCCGCGGTGGCGGCGGCGGCCGGCGCCGACGCCGCCCAGATCGCCTGGGGTCTCGCCGGCTTCCCCGGCGTCGCGCACCGGCTGGAGCGGGTGGGCACGCGCGACGGGGTCACATGGGTGAACGACTCGAAGGCGACCAATCCGGACGCCGCCGTGGCGGCCCTCGACGCGTACCCGGCGGGCGTGCACCTCATCGCCGGCGGCCGCGGCAAGGGCACGCCGTTCGACGCGTTCGCCGCGGCCGCGCGCCCGGCGGTGGTGCGCGCCTACCTCATCGGCGAGACGGCGGACGAGATCGGCGCGGCGATGGCCGCGGCGGGCGTGCCGCACACGGCCTGCGGCGACCTCGAGCGCGCGGTGCGGGCGGCCGCGGCGGCCGCGCGCCCCGGCGAGACGGTGCTGCTGGCGCCGGCGTGCGCGAGCTTCGACCAGTTCGCGGGCTACGAGGCGCGCGGCGAGGCCTTCCGGGCCCTCGCCCGGGAGCTCGGGGCGCGGTAGGAGAGGCCCCGCCGGGGGCGAAGAGCCCCCTGTGTCCGTGCGCGCGCACCCGACCGCCCGTGCCCGCCCGTCCGCCGGGCGCGCCGCCGGGCGGGACCGGGGGGAGGGGCGCGGTGCCCGGGCTGCCCGTCGCCGGGGGGCGCCGCCGGCCGAGACGATGCTGATC
>DATMJR010000023.1:0-3456 GCA_035553775.1 Miltoncostaeaceae bacterium
GGGCTGACGTGGGGGCTGCGAATGTACCCACCCCCTCCGCGGCGACGGAAGGGTTCCGCCGGGGTGTGGAGAAAGCTTCGGGCCGTCGGTGCGGCAAAAACGTGTCCGAGGCGCCTGCTAGGAGCTGCGGCGCGTCCCGAAGAACCGCATGGACAGCGCGATCCACGCGTTATCCACAGAATCATCCACCGGTGTGGAGGACGGCCACGAGGGGGGTGGCGGGAGTCCTCTGGTATGCTCGCCGTCCCCGCGCGGGCACGGGTCATCGGCCCGTGCGCACACGCCCCGGAACCCGAGAGCGAGCGGACTGTGAAGAGGACCTACCAGCCGAACCGGCGCAAGCGCAAGAAGACGCACGGCTTCCGCAAGCGCATGAGCACCCGCGCGGGTCGCGCCATCCTCAAGCGCCGCCGGGCAAAGGGACGCCTCCGGCTCTCCGCCTAGACCGGGCGGTGGCGTCACCCACCGGCAGCGCTCCGCGCGACCGCCGGGGACGGATCACCCGGTCCCGCGACTTCGACGCGGTGTACCGGCGCGGACGCTCCGCGGCCGGACGGCACCTGGTGGTCCACCTCTTCCCGCGGGAGGGGGGGGACGCGGGTCCCCCGCGCCTGGGCCTGTCGGTCTCGCGCCGGGTCGGCGGTGCCGTGGAGCGCAACCGGCTCAAGCGCGTGATCCGCGAGCAGTGGGCGCAGCACGCGGCGGGGCTGCCCCCGGACAGCGACGTCGTCGTGGTGGCGCGACCGGGCGCCGGCGAGTACCTCGCCGAGCGGGGCTCGGCGGCGCTGGGCGCCCGGCTGGGCGAGCTGCTCGCGCGCCTCGGGGGCCGGGAGCAGGGGGCCGACCCGGGCGCGCCCGCGGCCTCCGCGCAGGGGGGCGAGGCGTGAGCCGCGTCCTGATCCTGCCCATCCGGGCCTACCAGCGCGTGGTGTCGCCGATGTTCGGGCGCCGCTGCAAGTACTTCCCGACCTGCTCCGAGTACGCGGTCGAGTCGGTCCGCCGTTACGGCGCCGCCCGCGGGACGGTGCTGGCGGTCTGGCGCCTGCTGCGCTGCAATCCGTGGAGCCGCGGCGGCGTCGACCATCCCCACGACCAGAGGATCTTCTCCGCGTGAATCCGCTGTCCCCGCTCGAGGACGCCCTTCGCTGGGTCGTCGACCGGCTGCACGAGAACGTCGGCCTCACCTACGGGTGGTCGATCGTGGTGCTGGTGCTGCTGGTGCGCGCGGCCCTGCTGCCGCTCGTCATCCGCCAGTACCGGTCGCTGCGCCAGATGCAGGTGGTGGCCCCGCAGCTCAAGGAGATCCAGCGCCAGTACAAGGGCGACCGGAAGAAGCAGCAGGAAGAGCTGATGAAGTTCTACCAGGAGAACAGCATCAACCCGTTCTCCTCCTGCCTGCCCATGCTGGCGCAGTTGCCGGTGTTCTTCGCGCTGTACTACGTGCTGAAGAACTTCGCGGAGGACGCCCAGGACGGTACCGACCTCGGCTTCATGGGCGTGATCCCCGACATCACGCTCAACGTCACCGACCTCGCGCTCTGGTCGAGCGTGGTCATCGGTCTCGTCTACGGCCTGTCCCAGCTGCTGTCGTCGGAGCTCTCCTTTGAGCCGCACACCCCCGAGACGCAGCGGCGGATCATGCGGATCCTGCCGGTGGTGGTGGTGATCGGGGCGTTCCAGTTCCCGTTCCCGGCCGGCCTCGCCATCTACTGGGTCACCAGCAACCTTTGGACGGCCGGCCAGCAGCTGGTGATCCGCCACAAGATCGGCCTGCACATCGCCGAGCACCCGGAGGAGGCGTCCCGCACCCGTTCCTCGCGGACGCCCCCGAAGGGGGCCGGCCGGGCACGCGGGGACGAGGCCGAGGCCGTGATCGCGGAGGAGGCCGCCGACGGGGCGGAGCCCCTCGACGAGGGGACGGACATGGCGGAGTCCGCGGACGAGGCCGCGCCCGCCTCCGTGGGGGGTCGCGGGGATCTCGCCCGGCCGCGGGAGCCCCGCCCTCCGCGCGCACCGAAGGGTCCCAACGGCGGCTCCCGCCAGCGTCGCCGCCCGCCGCAGAAGGGTGGAGGCGGGGCTGCGGGCCGGGCCGGCCAGCGCCGCGCGCCCAAGAAGCGCCGATAGGGGATGAGCATGGACGAGACCGCCGCACCCGCCACGCCGGGTGCCCAGACGCTGGAACGCCTCCTGCGCGCCGTCGCGAACGGCTTCGGGGTGCCGCCCGACGTGACGGTGACGCCGGACGAGAGCGGAGGCCTGATCGGCACGCTCACGGCACCGGAGGCGGGCGCGGTCGTGGGGCGGGGCGGCGAGGTCATCGACGCGATCCAGTACCTGGCGGCGCAGGCGGTGAGCCGCGCCGAGGGGGGCGGCCGGCGCCGGGTGATGGTCGACGCGGGCGACTACCGCCGCACCCGGGCGCAGATGCTGGAGGAGCTGGCCGTGCGGGCGGCGGAGGAGGCGGTGGAGTACGGGGAGGAGATCGAGCTCGACCCCATGACGCCGCACGACCGGCGCATCGTGCACCTGGCGCTCAAGGATCGCACCGACGTCACCACGCGCAGCGAGGGCGACGAACCGCGCCGCCGCATCATCGTGGAGCCGGCCGAGTAGAAATGCACAGCTGACCCCGTTGTTCCCCATCCTCCTGGGGATAACGGGGGACAACTCCGGCCGTGAGACGCCGGAATCCGCGATCCAACACCTCGCGGGCGCGGCGGGAGTCCTTGCGCCCGTCCGGCGGCGTCGGTTTCACGTGAAACCGACGCGCCAGTCGCCACACCGTTTCACGTGAAACACACTCCGTCCGCCGCCCCCGCCGCGCGCCTCCTCGCCGCCGCACACGCCATGGGCGTCCCCCTGGACCCCGCGGACGCCGGTGCCCTGGTGGCCCTCCTCGACCGCGTCTCCCTGGAGCCGCAGAACCTGACCGCCATCGAGGCCGTCACCGAGGGCGTGGACCGGCATCTCGCGGACAGCATCGCGGCCCTCGGCCCGCCGCCGGCCCTGGCCTCGCCGCTGTGCGACCTCGGGTCCGGCGGAGGCTTCCCCGGTCTGCCCCTGGCGATGTGCCGTCCGGACCTCCGGATCACCCTCGTCGAGAGCGAGCGGCGGAAGGCCGACTGGTTGGGCAGGGCGTCCGCCGCGCTCCCTAACGTTGAGGTCGTGAACGATCGCAGCGAGACCTTCGCCCGCCACTCCCGCGAGGCCTTCGCGGCGGTCACCGCCCGTGCCGTCGCGCCCCTCGTGCCCTGCCTGGAGCTGGCCGCGCCGCTGGTCGCCCCGGGCGGCCGGGCCGTCCTGTGGGCCGGCCCCCGGGACCGGGCGGCGGCGGCCGACGCCGCGCCGGTCGCCCAGGAGCTCGGGCTGCGGCTCGAGGAGGTGCGGCAGGTCACCCCCTTCCCGGGCGCGCAGCGCGCACTGCTGGTCTACCGCAAGGTGGGCCCCACCCCGGCC
>DATMJR010000024.1:0-7459 GCA_035553775.1 Miltoncostaeaceae bacterium
GCACCGGTCCCCCGGACAGGTGGCCTTCGACGGGGGTGGGGGGTTCCGGCGGTTCCCGCCGCCCCGTGCCACGCGCGGGAGCCATCGGGACCCGCGGTTAGCATCGCCCGGGTGTCCGTCCCCGGCCAGCTGCTGCTCCCCATCGAGACCCCGCGTCCCGCCGGCGCCGCGCCCGCCCTGTCCGACCGGCTGTGCGCCCTGATCGTGCGTCGCGGGCGTCCGCTGGAGACCGGTCACGTCGCGGCCCAGCTGCTCGGTCTGCGCCGCTGCCCCGAGGGCCTGCAGCGCCGCCTGGTCGCGGAGATCGTCGCCTCCGACGGGCGCCTCGCCTGGCTCGGCCGCGACCTGGTGGGCCTCGCCCCCCCGGCCTGGGCCACCTCCGACGTGCGCGACACCACGTTCTGCGTGGTCGACCTCGAGACCACCGGTGGCGCGCCGGGCGCCTCGCGCATCACCGAGATCGGCGCCGTCCGCGTGACCGCGGGCCGCATCGTGGAGCGCTTCACGACGCTGGTCGACCCCGGCGTGCCGATCCCCGCCTTCATCACCGGCATCACGGGGATCGACGACGCGATGGTCGCCGGGATGCCCGACATCGCGGGGGCGCTCGGGCTCTTCACGGAGTTCGCCGGTCAGGACGTGCTGGTGGCGCACAACGCCCCCTTCGACCTCCGGTTCCTCAACTATGAGCGCCGGCGCCTGCTGGGCACGTATTTCACCCAGCCGTGGCTGGACACGCTCGCCCTCAGCCGCCGGCTGCTGGGCGGCCGCGTCGGCCGGCACGACCTCGCGACACTGGCCGACTGGGCGGCGACCGTGGTGCGCCCGTGCCACCGGGCCCTCCCGGACGCCGAGGCCACCGCCGAGCTGCTGGTGCGGCTGCTCGAGATGCTCGCCGAGCACGGCCACGACACGCTGGAGCGGGCCGTCGCCTTCGCGGCGCCCGGCGGCACCCGGTACGCGTACAAGCTTGCGCTCGCCGAGGATCTGCCCACCGGGCCGGGCGTGTACCTCATGCGCGACCGGGACGGCGACGTCCTCTACATCGGCAAGGCGCGCGACCTGCGCCGCCGGGTTCGCGCGTACTTCGGCCCCGGCGGCCGGCACGGGCGGCTCATCGGGCGCGCGATCGAGCGCCTGGAGAGGGTCGACCACGAGTGCTGCGACACCGAGCTCGACGCGCTGCTGCGCGAGGGGGTGCTGCTGCGCCGGCTGCGGCCGCCGTGCAACCGGCGCGGGCTGGGCGCCGCCGCGCGCTACCTGTGGCTCCCGGACGACGGCAGCGCCCGCCCGCGGGTGACCGTCACCGCGCCCACCACCGGTGTCCTGGCCGGACCGGTGCGGCCCGGGCGCGCCCTCGAGCGCGCGCTCGGGCTGCTGGCCGCCCTGTACCCGGAGGACGACGCGCACGCCCACGCCGAGGTCGCCGATCTGCTGGGGCGCGACCCGGTCGCCGGGCTGGGCGCGCTCGGGCGGCGCCTGGCGGCCGCCGCCGGTTCCGGCGCCTGGACCGCCGAGCGGGACGAGGACCGTGCCCGCGTGTCGTCGCTGGTGGACCTGGCCCGCGGCCTCGCGCGGATGCGCGCGCTCGCCACGCGCCGCGCGGTGCTGTGCGAGCCGGTGCACGGTGGCGGGGTCGCCCTTTTCGGTGTGGCCGGAGGCCGGGTGGTGCGGCGGGTGCTGGCCGACGACGGGTCGGTGATGCCCGCGGCCGCCGCCGTCCTCGATGCCGTGCGGCGGCGGCGCATCCCCGAGGGGCCGCTGCCCCTGGCCGACCTCGATGAGGCCCTGATCGTGGATGCCCGCGCGCGTGAGCTGGGCGGGCGGGCGGTTCCGGTGGCCGCCGACGGTCCCCGGCGCCCCGACCTGGAGCGCATCGCCGCGGCGGCGGCCGCCGCGGCCGTGCGGCGGCGCGCCCCCGCGCTCGCGGCGGCATGACCCGGCCGGCGGCCGGCGCGCGGCTCCGCGCCGCCGCCGTCCTGCCTCTCACCGGCCGCTACGCCTTCGGGGGGGTCCAGGCGGCCGGCGGGCTCCGGGCCTGGGCGGCCGCCGCGGACGTCCGGCTGCGCGTGGAGGACTGCGGCGACGACCCGGGGGCCGCGGCGCGACTGGCCCGGGAGCTCGGGGGCGCCGCCGACGTGCTGTTCGGCCCCTACGGCAGCGGGCTGGCACGGGCCGCGGCGGACGCGCTCGCGGGGAGCCCGGTGGTGATGTGGAACCACGGGGCGGCGGCCGTGCCCCGCGCGGGCGCGCGGGTGGTGGACGTGCTCGCCCCCGCCGACCGCTACTGGTCCGGTCTCCCCGCGGCCCTCGACGACCCGGGCGTGCTCGCCGCCGCCGCGGTGCTGGCCGCGCCCACACCCTTCGGCAGGGCGGTGGCGGGCGGAGCGCTCCGGGCGATCACCCGCGCCGGGCGGGTTCCGCTCGCCGTCGCCGACCTGCGCCCTCACGAGGCGCGGGGCCTCGTCGAGGAGGTCCGCGCGGCGGGCGCGCGGCTGGTCATCGGCTGCGGCCGGCTGGAGGACGACCTCGCGCTCGGGGCGGCCCTGGCGGGTGGCGACGAGGTGGTCGCCCTGGTGGCGTGCGGTGTCCGGCAGGCGGCGGACGCCCTCGGGGACCGGGTGCTCGGGTGGCTCGGGCCCAGCCAGTGGCCTCCGGACGCCGCCCCGCCTCCCGTGCCGCTGCCCGCCGGCAGCGGGTACCCGGCGGCGCAGGCCCTGGCCGCGGGCCTCGTCGCCGCGCAGGCGGTCGCCCGAGCCGGGTCGGCCGAGCCGGACGCCCTCTGGGACGCCGCCCGGCGGCTCCGCACGATCACCTTCCTCGGCCCGTTCGCCGTCGACGCGGAGGGCCGCCAGACCGCCGCCACGCCCGCACTGGTGCGATGGGAGCGGAGTGCGGGCGACCTCGTGATGCGCACCGTGTGGAGGCCCCACGTGCGGGCGGACGGAGGTGCCGAGGGCGCCGCGCGCACGTGACACACTGCTCCGGATGCACCGCCCGGTCGACCCCGCCGCCGCGCGACTCGTGGACTGGTTCGGTCGCGAGGGGGCGGACCTCCCCTGGCGGCGCACCCGCGACCGGTACGCGGTGCTCGTCGCCGAGACCCAGCTGCAGGCCACGCCCGTCGCCCGCGTGCTGCCCTACTACCGCCGCTGGATGGAGCGGTGGCCGACCGCCGCCGACCTGGCCGCCGCGCCGCTGGGCGAGGTGCTGGCCCTCTGGCAGGGCCTCGGGTATCCGCGCCGGGCACGCAACCTCCACGCCGCCGCGCGCATCATCGCCCGCGACGGCTGGCCGGCGGCGGAGCGGCTCACCGATCTCCCCGGCGTCGGTCCCTACACGGCCGCGGCCCTGCGCTGCTTCGCGGACGAGGAGGACGTCCTGCCCGTGGACGTGAACGTCGCGCGGGTGCTGCGCCGGCGCTTCCCCGGCGGCTGGCCGGGAAGCCCCCCGGACGGGGCCTGGGCGGCGGGGCAGGCGCTGATGGACCTCGGCCGTGTGTGGTGCCGCGCCCGCGCGCCGGCGTGCGACGACGGTTGCCCCCTGCGCGCGGGCTGTCCCGCGGCCGACTCGGGCGACCCCCTCGCCGCCGACCCTCCCCGGCGGCGGCAGGGCCGGTACGACGGCTCCTTCCGCCAGCGGCGGGGAGTGGTGCTCGCGGCGCTCGCGGCGGGCCGCCCCTTCCCCCGGGGGGACGACCCCGAGGCCGTCGACAGCCTCGCCGCCGAGGGGCTCGTCGCGCTCCGCGACGGGGTCGCCCGGCCGGTCGGGCCGGAGACCGACGGCGTGCCGGAGCGGGGGCCGGCGCCGCCGGTCGCGGCCGGGCGGCCGGCGGGCTGATGGCCGAGCGCCGCGTGGTCGTGGCCGCGCTCATCGAGCGCGGGGGGCGGGTGCTGGTGAGCCAGCGGCTGCCGGATGCCGGTCAGCCGAACCGCTGGGAGTTCCCCGGCGGCAAGCGCGAGCCGGGCGAGAGCGACCGGGTCGCCCTGCGCCGCGAGCTGATCGAGGAACTCGGGGTCGACCTGATTGTGGGCGCGCGGGTGTGGACGGCCCCGGCCGGGCCGCTGGAGCTGCGCTTCTACCGGTGCGCCTGGCGCCCGGGCCTGCGGCCCCGGCCGCTCGGAGTGGTGCAGTTCCGCTGGGTGCGCCGCGGGGACCTCACGGCCTACGTCTTCCCGCCCGCCGACAGCGGCCTCGTGACCGCCCTCGCGCGGGGGCTCCTGCCGCCTCCGGGAGCGCCTCGCCGCCGCCGCCGCCGTGGCTCGCCCGCGCGGGGACTGCTCTAAGATCCGCCGACCCACACGGAGGTGTCCATTGGCGAAGGCAAAGCGCGAGCGTCGGAGCAGCATCCGGAACATGTCCGCGGGCGACGACGCCCTCGAGGCGCTCGAGCGCCTGGAGCGACTGGAGCGCCAGGAGCGGGAGGCCGATCGCCCGCGTGGCGAGGATGAGCCGGCCGCCTCGCCGGAGGGGGACGGCGCGGAGCGCTGATCCCCCGGGTCCTCACGGCGCCGCCCGCCGGCGCCAGGAGGGCCGCGACGCGCCGCTAGGCCCGCCGGCGCGTGAAGGGCTCGCCCGTGACCAGGAAACGCACGCGGCCGCCCAGCTCGGCGCCGTTGTTGGCGACCCGCTCCAGGTGCCGCGCCACGAGGACCGCCGCCGCGCCCCATGCCCGGGTCTCGGGCTCGTCGGGCGAGTTGCCCACCGCCGCCAGCACCTCGCGCAGGCGCTGACGCACCCCCTGCGCCTGCTCGGCGGCGCGCTCGCCCAGGCCCACGTCGCCCCGGGCGATGGCCTGCACGGCAAGGGCGAGCGTGTCCACCGACTGGGCGCTCATGCGGCGGATGAGGTTGGCGACCTCCTGCTGTGCGCCCTCGGGGCGCACCGAGCGCGCCAGGTCCGCGATGGCCACCGCCAGGTCGCCCACCCGCTCGAGGGCGATGACGGCGATGAGGCCGACGTGGAGCAGGCGCTGGTCGACCGCGACGGGCGACTCGAGCAGCTGGATGTTGAAGATGCGGCGGTCGAGGTCGGCGCAGCGCTCGTCGACGCGGTCGTCGCCCTCGATGACGGCCTCGGCCGCATCGCGGTCCATGTCCTCCCACGCCGCCACCGCGCGCTCGACCTGTGCGAGGGCGATGCTGGCCATCTCCACCATGCCCGCACGAAGGGACTCGATCTCCGAGGCGAAGTGCATGCGGATCGCGGTCATGGCCCCCAGCGTACGACCGCCCGTGCCCCGGGGGAAGGACCGCAGGGCGGCCGGGACGCCACCGGTGCGCCGGAGTCGGATGGGGGAGGGGCGGTTTTCACGGGGTTGTCACCGCCGCGGACGGTGGTGCCGCGGCGGTTCCCCCACGCCGCGGACGGTGGTGCCGCGACCGGGCGCGGCACCACCGCGGGGCGTCAGCGGCGCCCGGTCCGCACGGGCAGCGGGTCGCCGGCGAGGGCCGGCAGGGCGTCGAGCGTGGCGAGCAGGGCGCTCCCCTCGCTGGCCCGCGTGAAGCGGATCCGGCCGTCGGCGGCGGCGAGGCGCCTCAGGGCGGCCCGCGTCGCCGGCGGCGGGGTGAGGCCGAGGGCGCACTGCGCGCGGATGACGAGGGCGGTCGGGTTCGCCTCGGACGGCCGCCGGCCGCCGGCCGCCGCGTAGCCGCCGTCGCGGGCACGCTGGCGGGCGAGCCAGGCGAGCGCCCCCCGCACGTGGACGTCCGAGCGGCGCACGCCGGCCGCCGCGAGCGCCTCCAGCACCAGGGCGGTGCTGTCGACGGCGTCGGGGCCGCCGCGCCGCAGGGCGAAGTTCCAGCCGCCCGGCCCCCGTGCGCCGCGCAGGGCGGCGACGGCGCCCGGCGGCACGCGCTGCCCGGCGGCGCGCAGGGCGAGGATCGACAGGGCCTGGTCGAACGCCGACGCCCCGTAGCGGCCGTCGGCGTAGGAGCGCCGGATGCGGGCGAGGTAGTCGACGCCGCCGAGGCGGCCGGCCGGCAGGCCCGCCGCCACCGTGGCCAGGGCGACCTTGCCCGCGGCGCCGGGCGTGCGGGCGTAGCCGGGGGCGACCCGGGCGAGCACCCGCGCCCGCCCCCGCAGGGCCGCGGGGGAGCGCCCCGCCGCCCGCAGCGCCCCGATGGCGTCGGCCTGCTGCCCGGGCGCCATACCCGCGGCCGGGCGCGCGGCGAGCCACGCCGCGGCGCGCTGCGCGGCGGCGCGGTCCGCGGGCCCGGCGCACGCGGGCGCGCTCAGGGCCGTCGGCGCCGCCCCCAGGGCGACGACACCGGCGGCCACGAGGGCGGCGGGCCTCATCGGACGACCCGGAAGATCGTGCTGTTCACCCGTGCGACGGAGGTCCGCTCCCGGTTGCCCGCGCCGTCGGTGGCGCGCGACCAGACGCGCCATCCCCCGGGGGGCAGCGGGCGGCGCAGCGGCAGCGACCAGGCGGTGCCCGCCGCCTGCGCCGGCAGCCACACGCGGCGCGTGCACGGCACGACCGGGCCGAGGCCGCCACGGCGCCCGACGAACCGGCACTGCGTGCCGACGCGGCGTGCCAGGGAGACCTCGACGCGCGCCACGTCCGAGCGGTCCGGCCCCGCGGTGCCCATGACCGCCGCGGGGCGGCGGACCACGGAGGCGGGCCTCGGGAAGCCGATGCGGCTGCCCGGCGCGACGGTGTCGGGCAGCAGCGCCGCGACGGGCACGCCGACCGGCTCGGCCGCCGGAGGGGGCGTGGTCACGGTCGGCGCCGGCGTGCTCAGGCTGCACACGGCGGGGTCGCCGGCGAGGTGCGCAGCCCCGCGCGCGCCGTCTGCACCACCGCCGGCGCGGGTGGCGGTGACCGCCTGGGGGCCGATGCCCGTGGCGGTGAAGGTGACCCGGCCGCCGGGGCCGGCGGTGCGCGTGGTGCCGCCGTACACCACGGTGGCGCCGGTCGCGGGGGCCGCGGTGCCGTCGGTCGCGTAGCTCTGCACCGTCACCTCGAACGGCCGGCCGCGCTCCACCACGTCGCCCGTCACCGACACGTCCAGCTCGCGGGCGGCGAAGTCCTCCACGAACGCCCACACCACACGGTCGCCGTCCGACAGCGTGGTCTGGTCGGCGCCGGTGGCGCCCGCCACGTGGTTGACGGTCACCCGCCACGAGGGTGAGAAGGAGGCGGGCATGGTGTCGGGGCCGATGCGGGTGACGAAGCTGGTGGGCCCGCCGCCGAAGTCGAACAGCTGGAAGCCGATGGGCACCCCGGCAGCGCCGGTGGCGCGCGCCAGCTGTGCGGAGGCGCTGAGGCCGGGCACGGTCAGCGTGTCGGCGTCCCCGGCGTCGCGCAGGGTGACGGGGGAGGCGTCGAGCGCGACGGCCGTCTCGGGGAGGATCGTCGCGCCGGCGCCCTCGACGCGCACGGTGGCCGTCTGGGCGTGGGCGGAGGCGGGCAGCGCGGCCGCCAGGCAGGCCGCGGCGAGGGCGGTCAGGTGGG